>URZG01000001.1 GCA_900552325.1 uncultured Porphyromonadaceae bacterium
AATGGCATGATCTTATCAAACTGTAGGGACGCTCCGTGGAGCGTCCCTACAGTAAAACCCGTTTTAGGCAATTTTGACACACCAACATACCGTCAGGTATCTGACGGGGATCAGTTCTCCTCAAAGCTCTGGAACCACTCCAGCTGCGAGGGAACGGCAGCGGGAGCCTCGGCGCCATATTCCTCGCCGTGCTGCGAGACGTCAAGCCCCTCGCGTTCGTTCTGGCGCGACACACGCATCGGCACGATACGGTCGGTGAGCCAGTAAAGGAGATAACTCATGCCGAAGGTATAGACGAACACCCCGGCGAGCACCAGCACATGATTGAAGAAGAACTCCCCGCGGGAGATCATCGCCGGATCCTGCGCGGCAAAATAATCGTAGGCGAAAATACCGGTCAGAAGGGTGCCCAGTATACCGCCGAGGCCGTGGGTGGGGAACACATCGAGAGCGTCGTCGAGCACGCGGCTGTACCCTTTCCAGCACACCGCCATGTTGCAGCACACAGTGATGAAGATGGAGATGAATATACTCTGCCCGACGGTCACCCAGCAGGCACAGGGGGTGATGATGGCGAATTTCATCTGGAAGAGGGCGAACAGCGCAAGGGGGATAGTAGTGGTCGCCAGGCCGATCTGCGAGGTCTCGGCGGCGGGATCGGTGACATTGGTCACCCCTACCCCGTTCATCATGAAAAAGTCAAGAGGGTTGCCGATCACATGGCCTATATCGTTGCCGAAGGCCAGCGAGAAGCCGAACACCACCCATATCACGCTCACGAAACCCATCACGATGAAGCTCTGGAGCATGGTGGAGATCACATTTTTTGGGCGAACCATGCCGCCGTAGAAGAACGACAGCCCCGGAGTCATCATCAACACAAAAATTGTGGCCGTGATCATCCAGGCTATGTTAGCCCAAAGATGGTCGCCGGCCAGGTCGAAGTTTCCGGAGGAGGAACCGGTGCGGAGCCCGAAGGCGCCCGTCACCAAAAACGCGAGCAGCACCAGGAACCACCCGGTACTGAATTTGCGTTTTAAAATAGTCATACCTTAGAAAGAATTAAGAAACCTAAAATTTTAAAAACGCCAACAAAATTAGCCAAACGCCACCGAACCGGCAATTTTTTTAACATTTTATTTTCGGCACACGTCGAAAACCAAAATAACGTCATAAGTGCCGGATGGCTGCTCCGCCCCCTAACCTCCTACCTCCAACTTTTAATAAGGTTGCCATCAGAATAGGAAAGCAGGTTTTCAACCTGCGGTCACCGATAAGCGATGGGCAAACGATAACCGCAGGTTGAAAACCTGCTTTCCTATCGCGGACGCTCCGCGGAGCGTCGCTACAGGGGAATCAGAATTCGGCGGACTTGGGTGTGCGGGGGAAGGGGATGACGTCGCGGATGTTGGTCATGCCCGTCACGAAGAGCACAAGGCGCTCGAAACCGAGGCCGAAGCCCGAGTGGGGCACGGTGCCGAAGCGGCGGGTGTCGAGGTACCACCACATATCCTTCATGGGGATGTTGAGTTCCTCGATGCGGGTCATGAGCTTGTCGTAGTTCTCCTCGCGCTCGGAACCGCCGATGATCTCGCCGATAGCGGGGAAGAGAACGTCCATTGCGCGCACGGTGCGGCCGTCGTCGTTCTGCTTCATGTAGAAGGCCTTGATCTCCTTGGGGTAGCCGGTGAGGATCACCGGGCGCTTGAAATGCTTCTCCACGAGATAGCGTTCGTGCTCGCTCTGAAGATCTACACCCCATTTGACGGGGAATTCAAACTTGTGGCCCGACTTCTCGAGGATCTCTATACCCTCGGTGTAGGTAAGGCGTACGAACTGCTCCTTCACCACGTGCTCCAGGCGCTCCACAAGCCCCTTGTCGTAGTGTTCGGCAAGGAATTCTATGTCATCGCGGCAATTCTCCAGGGCGTAGGAGATGCAGTATTTGAGGAAATCCTCAGCCAGATCCATGTTCTCATCGATGTCGATGAACGCAACCTCAGGCTCGATCATCCAGAACTCGGCCAGGTGGCGCGGAGTATTGGAGTTCTCGGCACGGAACGTGGGGCCGAAAGTATAGATCGCGCCGAGGGCGGTTGCTCCCAGCTCACCTTCGAGCTGGCCGCTGACAGTCAGGGCAGTAGGCTTGCCGAAGAAATCGGCCGAATAGTCCACCGAGCCGTCGGGGAGCTTCTCGATGTTCTTCAGGTCCATAGTGGTGACCTGGAACATGGCACCGGCACCCTCGCAGTCACTGCCGGTGATGAGCGGCGTGTTGAGGTAATAGAAACCGCGTTCCTGGAAATAGCGGTGTATTGCGTAGGCCAGCGTCGAACGCACGCGGAGCACGGCACCGAAAGTGTTGGTGCGCGGACGCAGGTGGGCTATCTCGCGGAGAAACTCCAGTGTGTGTCCTTTCTTCTGCAGCGGGTAGGTCTCGGGATCGGCAGTACCGTAGACCTCCAGAGTACGCGCCTGCACCTCCACAGTCTGCCCTTTGCCCTGGCTCTCCACCAGGAGACCGTTGACACACAGCGCCGACCCGGTAGTGACAGCCTTGAGCTGCTCGTCGGAGAACTGCTGCATATCGAACACAATCTGTAGGTTACGGATAGTAGAGCCATCGTTGAGCGCCACGAACTGCACGTATTTGTTACCGCGGCGGGTGCGCACCCAGCCTTTTACGCAGACCTCCTGCCCCACGAGGGAGGCATCTTTGAGAAGGTCGACAATTTTAGTACGTTTCATTTATCGTGATTGGTAGAATAGCGTTGCGGAAAATTTTTTGATTATCCCGGATGCGATTTCGGCGGAAAACGGAGTGATAACCAGAAAAATTTTTGAGATGTTTTTTCGCCGTTCCGGTATGGGGCATGAGGGAGCGTACGGCGGTACGAGACCGAATCCACGTACCGGAACGGCAAAAAACAGCCGAAAATTTAATTACTCGAAGGAGCCCATTTTAAGGAAGTTGACCTCCTCCTGGGTAAGATAGCGCCAGCGGCCGCGGGGAAGGTTCTTCTTGGTGAGACCGGCGAAGTACACGCGGTCGAGCTTGGTCACATGGTAGCCCAGCGACTCGAAGATGCGGCGCACGATGCGGTTGCGTCCCGAGTGGATCTCGATGCCGGCCTGATTGCGGTCGGTGTCGGTGGCGTAGGAGATGGCGTCGGCGTGGATCTCGCCGTCCTCCAGCTCTATGCCGTCAGCGATGCGCTGCATATCCTCTTCGGCGATATCCTTGTCGGTCCACACGTGGTAGATCTTCTTCTTCACATATTTGGGGTGAGTGAGCTTCGAGGCGAGGTCGCCGTCGTTGGTGAGCAGAAGTACGCCGGTGGTGTTGCGGTCGAGGCGTCCTACAGGGTAGATACGCTCCTCGCAGGCACCCTTGACGAGATCAAGCACGGTGGTGCGGCCGTTGGGATCGTCGGAGGTGGTCACGCAGTCCTTGGGCTTGTTCAGAAGGATGTAGCACTTGCTTTCGAGAGCCACGGCCTTGTCGTTGAACTCTACGGTGTCGGAGTGCGAGATCTTTGTGCCGAGTTCGGTCACGACCTGTCCGTTGACCTTTACGAGCCCCTGCTGGATGAACTCGTCGGCCTCGCGGCGCGAGCACAGGCCGGCGTTGGCCATGAACTTGTTCAGACGGATCTGCTCATTGGGATCGGGCAGCGGCATCTCGTATTCGATGCGTTTGGGACGGGGAGTGAACGTCTTGCCCTGGCGCACGGGACCGCGGTTGTTGTTGTAGCGGTTGTTGCCGTAGCGGTTATTGTTGTTGTAGCCGCCCTGACGGTTGTTGTTATAGCCACCCTGGCGGTTGTTGTTATAGCCACCCTGACGGTTGTTGTTGTAGCCGCCCTGACGGTTGTTGTTGTAACCGCCCTGCTGACGGTTGTTGTTGTAGCCACCCTGGCGGTTGTTGTTGTAGCCGCCCTGACGGTTGTTGTTGTAACCGCCCTGACGGTTGTTGTTGTAACCGTAGTTGTTCTGACGGTTGTTGTTGTAACCGCCCTGCTGACGGTTGTTGTTGTAGCCGTAGTTGTTCTGACGGGGCTGATAGGTGTTGCCTTCGGTAGCGGTGCCTTCAGCCGCAGCAGAGGTTTCGGCTCCTTCGGGACGCTGGTAGCCTTCGGGGCGCTGATAGTTGTTGGGGCGCTGATAGTTGTTTGAACGCTGCTGGTAACCGCCCTGACGGTTGTTGTTGTAGCCGCCCTGACGGTTGTTGTAGCCATAGTTGTTCTGACGGGGCTGATAGCCACCCTGACGGTTATTGTTGTAACCGCCCTGACGGGGCTGGTATCCGCCCTGGGAGTAACCGCCGTTGGCATTGGCGTCGGCACCTTCAGAGTGCTGGCCGGCGGCGTAAGAGTTCTTCTCGTAATGGTTGTCGGCGCTTTGGGCGTCGCTGAGGCCGGGCATCGACTGGATGCGCGGACGTTTCGGTTTTTTAGCTTCGTTAGCTTCCATGATTTAAGTGTTTTAAGAAACCAAGTGTCACCGGTAAAGCCTCGCGGCTTTTTTTATTCTTCGTAATTCCTAATTGACAGTTGGGTTAATGCTTTGGGTGAAAAATTTTTTTAAATAAAATTAGTTGTTAAATAGTTGGGATTTATTGATTGGCAGCCGGTTAGGCGGCTGAAAGCCTTCAAAGGGAGGAAAGCGGCCGAATCCTGAATCGCTTCCGGAAACAGATCGCCTTGATTTTAAAACACAAAAGTAGGTACTTTTATCCGGTTTTTCAAATTTTTTTTCACTTTGAGTCAAAAAATCGCTAATTTTGCACTGACGAGGGGGTGTGACGACAGCCCGGAACCGGCACACTGTAGGGACGCTCCGCGGAGCGTCCGCGAACAGACCGTGATCAGCAGGTGTTTATGCGGACGCTCCACGGAGCGTCCCTACAGCAAAAATCGTTTTAGGCGATTTTGATTCACCCACCTGCAACGGAGACAGACAACCCTCCCCGAACGAGATGGCAGACAAAAGCACATACCGCACTTCGAAGCGTCCGCTCAATGCCGGGCGCGCCCTCCGCTACGGCCGCATCGCAGCCGCGGCGGTGATGCTTGCCGCCGTTACCGTGCTGCTGACAGCCTCGGGAGCCTCCGTAGCGCTGGCGCTCGGATGGACCGCGAGGATCCAGATCGTACCGATGGCTATGGCCGGAGCCATAGCCGGACTTGTGGCGCAGGTTCTCGCTGCGGTGGTCTTCGGTCGCATCTACTGCTCGACGGTATGCCCTCTCGGCACCGTGCAGGATATCGCCGCACGGCTGCCGCGCATGGACAAAAACCGGTGGAAACACCCCTGGCGCCATACCGCCCCCCGCACGACGCTGCGACTGGGTACCCTCGCCGTAACTGCCGTTGCGGCAGTCTGTTCGGTGTCGGTAATCCCGTCGCTGCTTGACCCCTACAGCACCTACGCCCGTTTCGCTTCGGAATGGCTGCGCCCCGTGGTAGCTGCCTTCGGCGGCGAGGAGGCTCTGATGGCCTCGGGCCTCGCCGCAATAGTGGCTGTTGCGGTTATGGGCGCGGTAACGGCCGTGGCGTGGCGCGGCGGCCGCACCGTGTGCAACACCGTGTGCCCGGCGGGCACTTTCCTGGGACTGTTCTCGCGCTACTCGCTGCTGCACATCGACATAGACACCGACCTCTGCATAAACTGCCGCAAATGCGAACATGTGTGCAAAGGGCACTGCATAGACCTCGACGACCACACCGTCGACGGCTCGCGGTGCGTGATGTGTTTCGACTGCACCGCCGTCTGCCCCGAAAGCGCCATAACCTACACAACCCGGCGCAAACGCCTGTCGCTGCCCATGATGCAACGGGTCGATGCGGGAGCCGCGGCCACCGCCTCACAGGTTGCGGAAGAACCGGCGCCTCAGGCATCCTCCCCGGCGCAGCCGGTGAAGATCTCGCGCCGCGGCTTCATGGCCACAGGGCTGATACTTGCCTCGGCGCCTTTCGTGGCCCGGGCGGAGAAGGTGCTCGGCGCCATCGGCGATCTCCCCGACGACGACAGCACCCGCTGGCCCATAGCGCCCCCCGGACGCCGCACCCTCTCCACATTCCATCAGAAATGCACCGCCTGCGGGCTGTGCGTGAGCCACTGCCCGGGCCATGTGCTGCGCCCCGCCGCGGGCGAATACGGCTGGCGCCACACCATGCAGCCGCTCCTCGACTACGACCGCGGGCGCTGCCTCTACGACTGCACTCTCTGCACCACCCTCTGCCCCACAGGCGCCCTGGAACCGCTGACGGTGGAGGAAAAGCATATCTTCATCATCGGCCACGCCTATGCCGACCCGCAGCTCTGCGTGGGGTGCGGCGCCTGCGCCTGGTCGTGCCCGCGCCAAGTGATCAAGATGACTACAACCGAAGGGCGGCGCCGTCCTCTGGCCGTAGTGGGCGACCACGGGTGCATAGGCTGCGGCGCCTGTCAGGATGTATGTCCGGTAAAACCGGTGAAGGCCATCCGCGTCAGCGGCATAAAACCAGAATAATCTCTTTGCGACATGAAACAATACCTTGACCTCCTGCAGCATATCCTCGACAACGGGGTGGAGAAACACGACCGCACCGGCACCGGCACCCGCTCGGTGTTCGGCTACCAGATGCGGTTCGACCTGGCCGACGGCTTCCCCCTGCTGACCACCAAAAAGCTGCACCTCAAGTCGATAATATATGAGTTGCTGTGGTTTCTCAAAGGTGACACCAACGCCCGCTTCCTCCAGAAAAACGGAGTGAGGATATGGAACGAATGGGCCGACCCCGACGGCAACTTAGGCCATATCTACGGCTACCAGTGGCGCTCGTGGCCGGGCTACGACGGCTCGTTCATCGACCAGATCGCCGAGGCCGTGGAGACGATAAAGCACAACCCCGACTCCCGCCGTATAATTGTGAGCGCGTGGAACGTGGCAGACCTGAAGAACATGAATCTGCCACCCTGCCACGCCCTGTTCCAGTTCTATGTGGCCGCCGGGCGCCTCTCGCTTCAGCTCTACCAGCGGAGCGCCGACTGCTTCTTAGGTGTACCGTTCAATATCGCCTCCTATGCGCTGCTGCTCATGATGACGGCACAGGCCTGCGGGCTGCAGCCCGGCGAGTTTATCCACACCCTGGGCGACGCTCACCTCTATAACGACCACCTCGACCAGGCGCGTCTGCAGCTCACCCGCGAGCCGAGGCCGCTGCCGCGGATGCGCATCAACCCCGAGGTGACCGACCTCCTCGGCTTCCGCTACGAGGATTTCACCCTCGAGGGGTATGACCCCCACCCGCATATCGCCGCAAAAGTCTCCGTGTGACGCTGCAGTGGAATGTATCAAAATTGCCTATAACGGCTTTTGCTGTAGGGACGCTCCGTGGAGCGTCCGCACAAATACCTGCAAATCTCGGTCTGTCCGCGGACGCTCCACGGAGCGTCCCTACAGTGTGATAAGATCAGGCAATTCTGATACATCCTCGTCCCGGAAATAAAAAATGAATCTCACCTTTTATAATATATGATAAAGATTATCGCCGCCGTCGGACGTGACGGCGCCATCGGTCGCCGGGGCGACCTGGCATTCCACATATCGGCCGACCTGCGCCGTTTCAAGGCCCTGACCACCGGCCACACAGTGGTGATGGGGCGGCGCACTTTCGAGTCGCTTCCCAAAGGGGCACTGCCGAACCGCCGCAACATCGTGGTGACACGCAACCCGCAGTTCTCGGCTCCGGGCGTGGAGACGGCCTCATCGCTACAGAACGCCATCGACATGGCCGCGGCATCCGACGGCGACACCTTCATCATCGGCGGAGGCGAGATCTACGCCCGGGCGTTGCCTCATGCCGCGGAACTGCTGCTGACCGAGGTCGACGCCGACTGTCCCGGAGCCGACACCTTTTTCCCCGCGGTATCGCCCGAAGAATGGGAGGAGACCGACGGCACCGGTTACGAAACCGACGCCAAAAGCGGATTGAGTTACCGGTTCGTTTGTTTTTGTCGCAAATAATCGTTAACTTTGCACCTGCCTGAAGAAATAGGCATGCCCTGGTAGTTCAACGGATAGAATAGATGTTTCCTAAACATTTGATAGCAGTTCGATTCTGCTCCGGGGTACTATGATAACAGCGCCCTGCCCCGAGGGCGCTTCGTGTATATTCAAAAGCCGGTTATGCGCAGAATACTTTGGATGAGATGGCTCATGATCGCGGCGGTAGCCCTGGCGGTGGCCGCCTGCGCCTCCATAGGGCGCCCCGAGGGGGGACCACGCGACGAGGAGGCTCCGGTGTTCGTGCGCTCGAACCCCATGCCGGGCGCCGTGAACGTGGACCGCGGACGCATCGACATCTTCTTCGACGAAAACATAAAACTCGAGGACGCCTCCAACAAGATCGTGGTGTCGCCGGCACAGGCACAAAGCCCCGCCATATCATCCAACGGCCGGCGCGTATCGGTGGAGTTCCGCGACACGATCGTGCCCGACGCCACCTACACCATCGACTTTTCCGACGCCATCCGCGACCTCAACGAAGGGAATATACTCGACAATTTCGCCATAGACTTCGCCACAGGCCCCGCCATCGACTCGCTCCGGATCTCGGGCATGGTGTTCGAGGCCCGCACACTCGAGCCCGCGCAGGGGATGGTAGTAGGGGTCTATTCCGACCTCAGCGACACCGCCGTAACATCACTGCCGATGGAGCGCGTGGCCAAGACCAACCAGTACGGCCAGTTCACCATCCGCGGGCTCAAACCGGGGGAATACCGTATCTTCGCCATCGACGACCGCAACCACGACTGGCGCTGGGACCGCTCGGAAAATGTGGCCTTCTACCCCCTGACAATATCGCCGACGGCACAGACCGTGGAGCTCACCGACACTCTCCTCTCCTCGGGGCGACGCGACTCCACGGCCACACGCCTGGCCACACAGTTCCTTCCCGACGACATACTGCTGACATGGTTCAACGAAAACTACCGCACACAATATCTGCGCGATTACAAACGTCCGCAGCGGCGGCAGTTGACTTTCCTCTTCGGCGCTCCGACAGCCGAGGCGCCGCAGTTCACCGTGGCCAACGGCCCGCTGGCCGGGCGTTCGCTTGACGAGGAGGGGATCGCCGTGATGGAGACGCGCCCCGAACGCGACTCGCTCGTGTACTGGCTGCGCGACCCCGTGCTGGTGGCCCAGGACTCCCTTTTCATCGCCGCCCGATACCAGAAAACCGACTCCCTGGAGCAGCTTGCCTGGCAGACCGACACGCTGAAAATGTTTTTCCGCGATCCCAAACCCAAGAAAAAGGAGAAGAACGACACCCTCCCCCCCGAACCGGTATTCCTGACTTTCCGCAACATCGGCCAGAATCCTCAGGAGCTGAACCTGCCGATGCGTTTCGAGGCATCGGAGCCGCTTGACTCCATACCCGCGGGCGCTCTCCGGCTGGAGATGGCCGTGGATACCTTGTGGACTGCCGTGCCGCTCTCTTCTGCCTTTCCCGACTCCCTATCCATGCGCTTCTGGACTCTCCCGGTGCAATGGCAGGAAGGCGCCAGATACCGGCTGCAGGCCGACTCCCTGGCCATACAGAACATATACGGCGAGGGGATACGCCCGCTGAAACTGGAGTTCACAACGCGCCAGATGGCCGACTACGGCACTGTGCGGCTGAATATCACCGATATACCATACGACTCGCTCGGCACGGTGCCGGTGGTCGTGGAGCTGCTTGACAATCAGGACAAGCCGGTAAAATCCACCCCGGCCGTGACCGGTCAGGGCGCCACATTCACCCACCTGCTGCCGGGGGCATACTATGCCCGCGCGTTCATCGACCTCAACGGCAACGGTGTGTGGGATACGGGCAACCTCGCAGCCGGCCATCCCGCCGAGGAGGTGTTCTACTATCCCAAGAAGCTCAACGTGCGCAAGAACTGGGATATAGCGCAGGACTGGGCGATGTTCGACCTCCCCGTTGACCTCCAGAAGCCCAACGACATCAAGAAGAACAAGCCCAAGACCAAGGAAGATCCTCTCCGCGGAGCCAACGGCGACGAGGACGAGGAGGAGACCGACGACCCGTTCGGCCAGGACTCATGGGGCAACGGCTCGCAATACAACAACGCACACCGTTTCAGCGGTGGCGCCGGAATGCAGACAGTGAAGAAAACCCAGTGACGCATACGGCCATGATCGACAAGGAACTGATACAAAACCCGCAGCTATGGCAGCTTGTGGCCGAGATCTCCCCCACGGAGTTGTCGGCGATGGCTTTCTGCCCTTTCGAGGAGGGTGCGCTCCAGCGCATGGCCGTGCCGTTGAAAGGCTCCACTGCCGCCGAGTCGCTCCAGGCACTTGAAAGCGCGGTCTACGACAATCCCGGGCTGCTTGTGGACTTCGGTTCGATAACGGTGCTGTGGCGTACATGCCGTTTCGCGCTGATGCCGGGCTTCGTGACCGATGCCGCCGTGGCCGCCGAGGTGCTCCGCCGGGAATTCCCCGCCGACAGTTCGGACCCAGCTTACGAACAGATGTGCGACCGTTGGCCGGCGCTGGATGTAAGGCTTGAATACGAGGTGCCGGAGCAGACGGCGAACTTCATACGCCGCACGTTCGTCAATCCCGCCATGCACCATGCCCTGTCGCCGCAGGCCGTGTGGTTCGGCCACCGGCACAGCGGACGCACACGGGGCAAGACCCTCGTGAATCTGGGCGCCTCCACTATGGATGTGGTGGTGCTCGGCGACCGCGCGCCGCTGCTCGCCAACACGTTCCACTGCCCCGACAATGCCGATGCGGCCTACTACATCCTGGCCATACGCCAGACCCTTGATCTGCGGCAGACCGACGAGATAATAATTGCCGGCGACGCACGCCGACGCGCGGCCCTCACCCCGGTGTTGCGCCGGTATGTGTCGTACGTGATGCCCGCGATTTTTCCCGCCGAGCTTTTCCGTGCGGGCCGCGGGATTCTGTCGTGCCCGTTCGAGACGGCCATAACACCTGTATCCTTCATCGGATGCGGCGAACCTGAAAACGAATAAACAGCCATATATGAGGATTATACGCGGAAAATACGGCCGACGCCGATTCAACGTGCCGACAAACATCACGGCACGTCCGACTACGGATTTCGCCAAGGAGAACATCTTCAATGTGCTGGAGAACATAATCGACTTCGAAGAGGAACAGCCCGAAGCGCTCGACCTCTTCGCCGGCACAGGTGCCATATCGTTCGAACTGCTCAGCCGCGGCTGCCGCGCCGTGACATCGGTGGAGAAGGCCGCCACCCAGGCCGGCTTCATCCGCAAGGTGGCGAAAGAGCTGGGCGCCGACAACCACACCCTTGTGCGGGGCGATGCGCTCCGTTTCATCGAAACGGGAGGCCATGCCTACGACATCGTGTTCGCCGATCCTCCCTACAATCTCCCGGGATTCGGCGAGATTCCGGCCAAGGTGCTGGAATCCAAGCTGCTCCATCCCGGCTCCATCTTCATCATCGAGCACTCGAAAGCCTACGATTTTTCCACGCTGCCGCACTTCATGGAGCACCGCGCCTACGGCTCGGTGAACTTCTCGATTTTCCGCATACCGCAAGACTGACACGCGCATGGATTATTTCGACTATCCGTTTTTTGTCAATGCCCTGTGGGGAGTGGTGATCATATCGGTGGCGTCGGCCATAGTGGGCACCTATATCGTGGCGCGCCGGCTTGTGGCGATCTGCGGCGGCATCACCCACGCCTGCTTCGGCGGCCTGGGACTGGGCTGCTTCATGGGGTGGAACCCGCTGGCCGTGGCGGCGGCGTTCGCCGTGGGCTCGTCGCTGGGAGTGGAATGGCTCTCCGACCGTCAGCGGTTGCGCCAGGATTCGGCGATAGCCGTGATATGGTCGGTGGGGATGGCGCTGGGTGTGCTTTTCGTGTTCCTGACCCCGGGGTATGTGCCGGAGCTGAACTCGTTTCTGTTCGGAAATATCCTCACTGTGACCCGCGCCGACCTGTGGGTTTTCGGAGCCTTTACGGCGATGCTGGCGCTCTTCTTCGCCCTGAACTACCGCCGCATCGTGGCCGTGGCGTTCGACCCGGACTTCGCCCGTGTGGCAGGGCTGCCGGTGAAATGGATACAGTGCGCCATGTCGGTGCTTGTGGCGCTATGCATAGTGCTGACCATACGCCTGGTGGGGGTAATGCTGCTGATGGCGGTCATCTCGCTGCCGCAGCTCACCGCCGAGGTGGCATGCCGCCGCTTCGGGGCGATCATGGCCGGCTCGGTGGTGGTGTCGCTGATATGTTCAGTGGGAGGTCTGTTCCTCTCTATGGCGGTAGATGTGCCCTGCTCGGCGCTTATCGTGATGCTGATGGGCGGGGCTTTCGCGCTGGCCCGTTGTTTCAAGAAAGTTTTCCGACGTCCGGTTGCCGATGGTGTCTGAGTCCGACATAAAGAGTTACCGCCGCCGAGGACTGCGCATCCTGGCCGTGGCGATAGTGATTTCGGCGCTATGCATCGCCGGATGGTTCGCCTATGACCGGTGGCTCGCCCCGGGCGCCGACCCGTCGGAAGCGCTCTACCCTGTACGCGGGATTGACGTGTCGGCCCACAACGGCGACATCGACTTCGACCAGCTCGCCGCCGGAGGGGAGGTGGACTTCATCTACATAAAGGCCACGGAGGGAACGGACTTCCTTGACCGCAATTTCATAAACAACTGGAGGGGGGCCGCACGGGTAGGATTGCCGGCGGGAGCATACCACTTCTTCAGGTTCGACACCGACGGCGAACTTCAGGCCATAAATTTCCTGTGGGCCCTGCGCGGACGTGACTTCGCGCTGCAGCCTGCCATCGACATCGAGGAATGGGGAAACCCCGACGGCCACGCCACAGCCCGCATCGTGGAGCGTCTGCGCAACATGATCGGTTATATGGAGGCCCACGGGGTAAAGCCGATGCTCTATACTAACAAGGACGGATACTACCGGTTCATCCGCGGAAATTTCGACGACTATCCCCTGTGGATCTGCTCCTTCTCCGACCCGCCGCTGGAAGGGAACGCGCCCTGGACTCTATGGCAATACACACACCGCGGGCGTATCGACGGCATCTCCACTCCCGTGGATCTCGACTGCGCGCCACGCGGCTTCCCGGCCCGGAGGTCAGGAATGTGAGCCGGCAGCTCCGGCACGTGCCTCCGCCACGATCATAAGCAGCTCCTCGCGCACTTCGGGCGGGAGTTCTATGCCGCGCAACTGCAGGGACCGGGCCCAGGGGGCGATATCGGCGGGAAGCAGCGTAAGGAGCACATCGCGGAACTCCTCGGTCTCGGCTTCGGTATAACTGTCGGCGGGGCGTCCGGCGTATGCGTCGAGTTCCTCGTCATCGAAATATTCTATCTCGGTGCTTACACCCGCCAAAAGGGAGTCACGCTCGCATGTGATATGCATCCCGCAGCAGGCTCCCTCCTCGAGGTTGTTGCCGGCGGGAGGGTCCACGACTTTGGGGCCTGTGAGTTCTCCGGCCTCTCCGCGCCGCACATCGCGACGGTGAAGGAGCCACAACAGAAGCCCTACGGCGCACAGCAGCCCCAGAAGTATAAGAGCGGGAATCATGCGCCTCCTCCTTCCTCCGAGGGTGCCACCAGGGGGGAGCCGTCGGGAGCGGTGATGCGCCCTTCGTCGCTGATGACACACTCGCGCAGGGTGAATCCGAGCGAGCGGAGGGCATCCCAGTAGCCGGGGAAAGATTTGTCGACGCACTCCACGTCACGCACCACGGCGCCGGGGATGAACACCCCTGCCGGAGCGAGAGCCATAGCCAGGCGATGGTCGCCGCGCGGATCAAAGACGGGGAAAGTGACCACAGGGTGACGCTTGCCGTCCCACTCTATGCCGTAGTCGCGGATCAGCTCGCATACACACCCTATCTTATCCAGCTCCTCGGCGATGGCGCGGAGACGGTCGCACTCCTTTATGGCGAGTCCCTTCAGCCCCACAAGCCGGAACGGCACGCCGAGCAATGCGGCGCATACGGCCAGCGAAGGCGCGAGATCGGGGGTATCGGAAAGGTCGAGATCGAGTCGGCCGAAAACCTCGGGCGAGGGCTGCAGGTCAAGAGCCCCTGGAACCTCCTCGGAAGGTTCGGTGACGACGCCGAGCTGCGAGAAATAGTTAACGGCACGGGCATCGCCCTGCAGCGACGCGGGGTTGAGCCCTTTCACTGTGATCCATCCGGCGGTGACGGCCGTGAGTTCGTAGAAGAACGCGGCCGCCGACCAATCCCCCTCGGCATCGTCCTGCGCCACAGGGCGGTAAGAGCCGCGCTCTACCGTGACTGACAACGGGGAGCGCTCGGCGGGGATGCTGCGGCGGTCCATCATATCAAGGGTAAGACCGATATAGGGGGCCGACACCGGCTCGCCGTCAAGGTTGACCGTCAGCCCCTCCTCCATCAGCGGCGCCACCATCAGCAACGCGGAGACGAACTGCGACGACACGGTGGCGTCGACCGTCACCTCGCCGCCGCGCAGACGCCGTCCCCGCACCCGCAGAGGGGGATATCCTTCCTCGCCGAGATATTCGATGTCGGCACCACATTCCTTCAGCGCCACGACAAGCGGCCCCATAGGGCGCCGGAGCATGCGCCCGCAGCCGGTGATGACCGCGCGCTTCCCCTCGGAAGCCGCAACATAGGCGGTGAGGAAACGCATGGCCGTACCGCAGTTGTCCACATTGATCTCAACCTCACCGTCCGATTCTCCGAGAACCGCGATGGCGGCACGGAGTATCGCCGTGTCGGCACATTCAGGGCACCGCGGCGCCGGAGCGCCCGGGGTGAGCGCCGCAAGAATCAGCGCGCGGTTGGCCACCGACTTCGACAGCGGCACCCCGACAAGCCCCTCCTCTATCAGTTCCTCGGGGCCGAATATCGAATAATTCATAACCTTTTATTTAACAGTATCCACAGCCGCCGCCAGACGCTCCAGCGCCTCGCGCAGACAGCAGCGGGGTGTGGCGATGTTGACACGCATGAAACCGGCGCCCTCGGGGCCGAACATCTCGCCGTCGTTCAGGGCCAGTCCGGCATGGTCGGTGAGCAGGCTCACCAGTCCGTCGTGCGACAGTCCCAGTCCGCGGAAGTCCATCCATATCAGGAACGACGCCTCCGGCTCTATCATCTTCACGCGGGGCATACGCGAGGCAAGGAACTCACGGGTGAACCTTATATTGTCCTCTATATACTCCATCGCCTCGGCCAGCCACGGCTCACCGTTGTTATAGGCCGCCTCGGCACCAATGGTCGACACGAAAGTGGTGGAATCGAACTCGTTGGCCTCAAGCCACTCGAAGAACGGGCGACGCAGCTCGGGATTCTTGACGACGCACCACGAGCTGACAAGCCCGGGGATATTGAACGTCTTGGACGGCGCGCCGAACGTTACCGCCACCGCCTCGGCATCCTCGCCGCTGGCGGCGAAAGGATAATGCGGCTCACCGTAGAGCACAAGGTCGCCGTGGATCTCGTCCGAGAGGACTACCACACCGTAGGTGCGTGCTATCGTGCCGATCCGGGCCAGCACCTCGCGGCTCCACTGCAGACCGATAGGGTTGTGAGGATTACAGAGAATCATCATCCGCGGACGCTCCCTGGCGATGACATCCTCCAGGGCGTCGAGGTCCATCGAAAAACGGTGGGTCTCCTCGTCCAGCACAAGCGGAGCCGCAAGCGCCACACGGCCGTTCCCCTCTATGACACGTTTGAAAGGATGATAGACCGGCGGCTGGATCAGCACCTTGTCGCCACGCTGCGAAAAGAAATTGATGGCGTAGGCGATACCCTTCACCACACCCGGCACGAAAGTGAGCTCCGAACGGTCCACCGACCAGTCGTGACGACGACGCAGCCAGCTGATGATCGACTCCCAGTACCCCTCGTCGGGGAGCGAGTAGCCGTAAATCGGATGGTCGATACGGCGCCGGAGCGCCTCGGTGATCTCAGGGCACACCGGGAAATCCATATCCGCGATCCACATCGGAGTAAGATCATCCTTGCCGAAGAAATTCTTCAGCCGGTCAAACTTAGTGCAACCCGACCCGTGACGGTCAATCACACGGTCGAAATCATAGATTTTCTTTTCGGTCAACATCGAAGAATTGGTTTAAGAGCGATAACAGGCAAATATACGCATAAAAACCGAAACTCCCGCACATTCCCCCGAAAATCGCCAAAAACCACCCTTCCCTCCCTCCCAAACCATCCATACGATCCACCTCTACCTCTCGGCTTTCCTATATATCTTCCTACATGTATATCTTCCTACATGCTTCCCTACTTTCCTGCCATCCATCCTGTTTCCATTTTCCATACGGTCCACCTCCATCCCATTCTCTCTCATCTTCTCTCATCTTCTCTCATCCTCACCTCTCGCCTATTATCCACACCATTCATCCCTCCCACAAGCCCCATTTCCCCCAAGACACCATCCAAAGGCGCCTCCATTTTGAAAAAATTGAAAAAAACATCTCAATATTTTGGTAATAACAAAAAAAGCCGTAATTTTGCACTACCAAAACGCGATGCCCAGGTGGCGGAATGGTAGACGCGCGCGTTTCAGGTGCGCGTGCCGAGAGGCGTGCAGGTTCGAGTCCTGTTCTGGGCACCACAAAAGCGGCTTAACAAAGTGATAATCACTAAGTTAAGTCGCTTTCTTTTATTTTTACGTGCATATTACGTGCAAAAGGTCTGCACGCAGCCTGGATATTAGGGGGTTCACTCTTCTTCGTAATAGTAAGAGTAGTCGATGCCTTTCATAAACATCTCGCGGTCGTTGATTTTGCCGGTCAAGGCCCCTTTGAGCAAGGTTTTGATGTGGGAGGAATCGACGACGCTCTCGCGCATCGCTGTCAGATATTCGTTCTTATCAATCCGGCTCCAGTCCACACAGCGTTTGAGCGAGCGGCGGAGCATCAGGTCGAGCCAGATGCGTGTGCTTCGCCCATTGCCTTCCATAAAAGGATGCACCACATTCATCTCGACATACTTGTCGGCGATTTCGTCGAGAGTGGTTTCCGGCATACGCTCAATCGTTGGAATGATGGTCGGAAAGTGTAGACAGTTAGCAAACGTGAATCCACCTTTCGATATATTTTTGCTCCGTATCTGTCCGGCAAAGTCATACAGTCCGCCAAAGAGATAGGCGTGAATCTGTTGCAGACACTTTATACTGCCCGGTTCAAGAGAGTTCAGCAATCCGCTTTCAAATAGAGTATACGCCTTCTTGCGGCTCTGCCCGTCAATGGTATTGTCGCTGTATGTGAACCAATCAAGGAACTTACTTGCACGATTGTTGGGAAAATGTTTGGCAAGAAAAATAACTCCCTCGCTGTTGAGCACATCAGCCTTACGCTGCTTGCCATCCGGTGCCTCGAATTTGAACCCGTGAGTGGCACTCACGAGTTGAATGCCCTCTTGCCCCAGCTTACGTTTCAGCCAACGCCAATAGTTGCCGGCCTTGGTATAGTCCGGCTCATCATTGATGGCGCGCACCACATCCGTCGCCGAGAACCACCAGCAGTTGTTCTCGTCATCCCAGACCGCCCTCACTTCGCGATCATTGAAAAACCGTATAGACTTCTTGCTCATAACTGTTTATCCGTTTAACATATTTATGTATTCCGGTGGTCTCACAACTATTTGCCAGTTATCCAGGGTATTCTATTTCGTCATATTGACGTTTAGCCTTGAATGTAATGACTTGTCCAGTCTTAGCGAGGGATTCTCTATCAACAATGCAGTCCTGAGGGAATCTCGAAGCTATTTTCGGGATAAGCCAGCTATTGTTCCAAAGTGTCACAGGTTGCTCTGCTACAACTTTACAGAGTGGCATATCGTAGATGTCGCCCGCAGACCAGTCATCGGTCGTGTGAGTAATATTCTGAAGCCATACCTGAAGGAAGGCTGAATTAGGGATGCGATATAGCTTTTTATAGATGAGTCCGATAATCTCTTTTTTCTTTTGTTGGTCTTTCGGTCGCATATCGGATAAGAGTTGGCTCGCTATCTTCAATGCATTATTCGCTGCGCGAAGATTGTTTGCGGCTATTTCTACAGAGATTGCGACCATTGCAGAAATATTTTCCCACAGATGCCCTTTCCGTTCTTTAGTTTTCTTTTCTTTAGTTGTTTCGCCTGTCTCTAAATTGATAGAAACTTCATCGTAAGAAATAGTCTTTGTTGATAGTTGTTCTTCCACTCGTTTGCTGAACGCTTCTAGCTGAGTAACGAGTTGTCCTGAGTTTGGGAATCGTTTTGAGAATTCATAGATGAACAGAAGATGTTTCTGGAAACCGTCAAAGTCGTAACCACGCTCCTTTCGTTCGTGTCCATCCTCGTCCTTATATGTCTGCTTGCTTTCAATCGGAGTGTTGAAGATATAAAACGCCTTATCCGGCTTGATTGTATCTGTTATCAATTCGCTTGATGTTCTGGTCTTGGACGGATTCATTCTGAAATTGAACTTCTCAAGAATATGCTGTAGCATGTAAGAGACTTGTTCCAGCGCATCACGGTCGTTGCAGAAAATGCGGTAGTCATCAACATACCTCAGAATCTCATATTCCAAATCTATTGGTAAAGTTCCTTCCTCCTTTGCTTTCGTTATCTCTTGTGCGAGAAGCATGTCGATATAACCAAGTATTATCTCGGCAATCAAAGAGAATAATGCGCTACCTTGTGGAATACCAATATTCTTACCTTCTTGCATGGCTCTCAAGTAGCGTTGAATATCGGCCGCGAGCGCAGCATTATCATCGGTTTGACACGGAGTATCCTTTCGCGCAAGAGCCCACGCGATAGATTCGGGATTGATTTGCCCAAAACAATTCGTTATGTCCGTTATAAACATATAACTATACTTCAACGACAACTCGATAGATCGTTGCTCCATGGAGTTCCACCAGTTCAGTATGGACGTAGCACCCTTGAATGATTCGGGTTTATCATCAATCTTGACCATTGGAATAGCGCAAGCCGTGATATGCTCGCTACCAAACAACTTGAAACATTCCTTTATTGCGGACCATGATTTATCGCTGCATATATCGCGAGCAAGCATGTAATAGAGGAATGGATTGGCGAGAGTCAAAGGGCGCACCGCATACCGGCCATCCTTATTTGTTATTACATCAAGATTGACGCCACGCAATGACTCTGGTTGGCAATCACCATTGACACATTCGTCAAGTGATTTGTTGCCTATGCTTTCGGCCGCGAATTTCAACACACCGGAAAAATCAAAGTATTCAGGTAGCTCTGTGGTGCAATAGAAATCATTGCTCATCAACGCATCAAGTGCATCCTTATCCGAAAGCTCAATAATGCGAACAGATTTCTTGGTTTTATCTTCCTTTTGGTTCTGATACATAGCATCAATATTTAATGGAATTTTATACTTAGAACAGATTAATGAAGAAACTGAGATAGCGATAAAGTCGTTATACCTAAAGCCGAGGCTCTGCTTTGCAGCATGTTGTCAGACGTTAAAAGAATCGCATGAGCTCCACCTCTATTATATTTCAATGCAACTGATAATATCTTGCAATCTGGATTCTTCTCATCGAAACCTTCGGGTAAAAGCGATACATCCGGTTCTTCCATTTTTGAGAATCTGTTCGAAAAAGCAGTGTTGATGTTTTTTGCTGCCTTAAGCAACCGAGACTGGTCAATCGACTTCTTTAGCTTCAGTTTGTCGAGTTCTTCTAATACCGTTGTAGGTATTACAATAGTATAGTTCTTACCAATTTTCGAAATAATTTCCGGGCATTTCACAAATACATTAGTGTCTATGATATAGACATTATCCATGCCGTCTTTAAGTTCCCATCTTTGACGCTCGAACTGGCTCAGGTCAATCTTTGAAATAACCTTTATAGCAATGTCTTTAGTTGAAATGGTTTTGTTATCTCCATTTTTTATTTCAACGAAATTGTCCGGAAAAAGCTTTAGCAGAAATCTCCTTATTTCTAAAGGCATATATTGTTTAATCAATCGCTTATCGGCGATTATAATTGTCGAATATATTGCTCTGGATGTAGCGACATTGAATAGATCAGATGCCAATGAATACTGTATCGAAGCATTCGGAATAAAAAATATACAGTAATCTACGGTTAAGCCTTGAACTCTATCAACCGTTTCGATGATAATATTCTCAGGCAACTCGCTTTTATTCAGGTTGATGACAAAATACTTCTGGATTTCTTTGACAGAAACTTTAAATTTAGAGAGAATGGCAATACGTGCTTTGGGGTTTTGGACCAAAATAGAACTTGCACATTCCCATATTTTTGAAATAGCGATATTAGTTTTTTTATCTCCAAACGGTAGCTCAAGATCAATTAAGACAGGACCTCCATCCTGATTGAGATATGGTAGGGATAATGGCTCGGTTTGTTTGTCGGAAACTGAGCATAATTTCCCATCATAAAACGAGCCTGTAAATAAAGCTCCTCTCTTCGACAAGCGAAATGTGTCGCTCAACATATATGCAGGAAAACTCAGATTATCACACAAGGTTTTAAAGCCAGAAACCATTGACCACCAGTTATTATCCGAGATTATTTCGTCAGTCATAGTAACTATCGGACACAACTGTGCCTGATCTCCAACCCATATAATTTTCTTTCCTAATTTTATCGTTGCTGCAATCATAGGAAGGAACGCCTGACTTGCTTCATCCATTATCACATAATCAAATGGAACATTTTCTAGAAGATTTGCCCATTCCGAAGCTACATAAAATGTCGCCAGAGAAAGATGCCCGGCTGTTGCATTACATTCATTCTCGACAATCGGCACTAATCCTTTAACTTCCTTTACATCATCGATTGTAAGACTTGATTTAGAGACCTTGCCTGACTTTAAGAATTCTTTCAAATCATCCTTAAGAGCGACCTCCTTTAATGCTTGATTGGTAAGCGCAGTAACAAGAACGCTTGCATTTTCGTTGAGTAAAGAAGCTGTCAATTTGGCCATCCTATACGTTTTGCCAGTCCCGGGAGGGCCTTGAATCACCAAAAAATTATTTGTCTTAAACTTATCACTAATTATAGCGTTCAAATCTTGTTTATAGTCAATAAGAGTAGGATTCCAATCACTTGTAGTAACGAATTCAAGGTCAAGGATGTTGGAAACAAGTCGATTGGATGAATCTCTTACAATCCCCATTAAATTGAGAAGATATTTTAACGGCGGATCTTGGGGCCCAAAAGCCACAGCCGGACTTGACTCCTCCAATTTTTTGACAAAACCAACCCCTAATCCCTTTATCCCCACAAGACAAAATTCCGGTTTGTCAGATTTACCAATCCACACGCATGACACGTCGGAGTAATCTATTTGATATTTCTCTCGCAGATCAGCCCAGGATAATTCGCCCCAATTTTTAAACTTATCCATTCCCTCGCCCAAAATAGACGCGGTCCAGAAAGAGTTCTTTCGAGGCATATTATCGGATACTCGAACCTTAAAAATGGCTCGACCATTATCATCTACTTTCAAGAACAACGCGACGAATATTTCCCCTCGTTCTTTAAGTGTTTGGGCTTTTGTGCTGATTAACCGACCAAATGTATCCATTTGGTTATTATATTCGGTCTCAAGAAATTTGATGTAGTCAGTCCTATTGTATTTCATATATCTTCATCCTCTGCAGAAGTAATGGTAAGATCCAACTTTGAAGAAATGTCTTTTACCTTAACAGCATCTTTTGAAATGTGGAATTGATTAAAATCAAAAGTGATCTGCTGGAAATAGCGTAAAATAGATGCAAATTCCGAAATCTTATCGGGATATTTTTCTTCATCGAGATTAGACGTGTCGAAAGAAATCTGTATGCTTGATTGCTTACGGACAAGTTCGTCTTTTGGAATCTCAACAATATCTAATTCGCCTTTAAAATAAGTGTACACCAATAACTTAGCACGACGCTTTACTACTGCCTCCCATTCTTCCGGATTAATATGGAACCTCTCATCGGTTTTCTTATAGCTCTTTATTACGATTTCCATATTATTACCTTCTTCGTTTTGAACGGTCTCCACGGTAAAGCACGACGGAGTCCCATCATCATTTCTTTCGCCAAAACCAATGGGAAAACTCCAATCAGGCCTTTTTGATTTAAGTGCTTGTTGGGCTTCAATCAATGCTGCATATTGGTCCTTCTTAGACAAGCCTGTTGATGTTCCACCAATATGGACACTCCGACCACTCAATAAACGCTCTAACTCTTCGACACGAGATTTCAACGATTCAATTTCCTCATTTTTCGCTTCTATCTCATCCTTCGAGATGGAAACTTTGCCCTCCATACAAAGTATGCGGTAATCATCCATATCAAATGGATTACTAGATCGGGCGATGGTGAACAATAGGGGTGTTAGCTTCTCATTTCTATTTATATATAATTTCTTTGTATAAGAATTATAATAAAAATTTTCATCAGAATCCATTTGCCCTATATGCACGCCATTATAATTGATATAATATGGCATACTACCGTCATATAAATAAATACGCAAATATTTCTTTTGTTTCCATATCTCATATTCTGGAGTCTTCCACTCTTGTGATAAAGATTCCAATTTATCAGAGTTGATGGTTCTCTTCAGATCTACACCTGATCTATTATAGAGGGAGTTGATTACCTCAATTTGATTCTCTCCAGTGAGAGGGAAATTCAAATTTCTATAGGAGCAAACAAAAGATAATCCCTGCTTAATGACAGAAGAGGATAGATCGTCAAGAAAGCTTATTCTTTGATTTTCAATAAACAACCGTCGAAATTGAATTTCTTTTGATTCTCCGTCTCTAACTCCGACTTCGCATAAATACTTGTGATTCCTTTCATCCAAATTGGCCCACTCTTCAATTGCTGGAAGAATAGATTCGGCCTTAGAAATCATGGTATCATTGAAGTACAATCCTTTAAAGAACTTACCTAGATGATAGGTGAAAGGAGAAGAACTAACCGTAACTTGGTTCTTACATAAGAAATCGAGAATTTCACATATAAATTCATTGGTTTGTATTCCAAGATTTATATCGGGTACATATCGATTGTTCCACCCCATATTATGCCGACGATAGAAAGAAACAAACAGAAACTGTATGCCATTCCCTTTTGAATTCGGCCAAATCGGAAATTCTCTTTCAGGTAAAGACAATAGTTTGTTTATCTCAATATAGACTTCATTAAGAGGTTTGGGATGAGTTTTTAACAGCTTATCAAATCCCTTAGAAACTTTAAACAATCGTCTAAGATCATGAATGCCAATAGTATTGTTGGCATAAACCGGCAATAGCTTAACCAAAGGTATTCTTACACTCTTTTCAGAATTACCTTCGGTATACTTGCATATAATGGCTTCATCTATTGAGTACTCTGAGAATGATTTACCTCTATATATGATTTTTTTAGCAAAATCAGAAGGATCGGGAAGAACGGAAATTGCAAGATTAATTACCTTTGCTTCAAATGAATCCTCTTCATAAACTATGTCGTCATTCAAACTAAACGCATTGATTCTGTCAATGAATTTCGTTTTAACCTTCTCAGACGCTTCATAAACATTATTAATAAGATTACTTAAGTCAGTATTTGACTGGGCCTCATCAATAAGGTTAATTAAATAAGCCTCGCTATCAGTTGTATTATACGATAATAGTTCCGATGGTGTTAGACCTAAAACATTTCTATTCTCCCAAATTACTCTATCAAACTCATCATTTGACGGTATTAAATACTTCTGAATTTCTGCAACATTTTCCTCTTCTGAAATCATATAGTCAGCGAGGAAAGACGGAGCGGATTCCTTATACGACACCATTGAGGCTAAAGGCGTAGGAATTGACTTTACATTATTGAACAAAGGTAGAGCTCCTATTGATTTATCCCCAATCTTAGATAACCCATCTAGGTACTTTACTAGAAGTAATTTATCATTTATAGAAAGGGGATAATCGAAAACTTTAATGTTACCATCGTTCGTTATACTCACGATGTTTTCGGCTATGATGGATAGCTTTTGTGAGATTAGTTCAAATACCTCTTGGTCAGATTGCTGAAGATATATACTCAATATATTATCCTCGTCAATAATTAGTGTCTTTAGCCCAATGGCATTTAGTATCTTCTCAATATATGAAACGCTATATTTAAGGAAAACATAATTATTCGATGATTGTAATTGTTCAATAGAAACTAATCCTTCTTCAGCAATTACAATACGTAATTGTTTTACAAAATCTTCATTAACGTCATTCTCATGAAGCCAGATGAGCAGAGCATTCTGTGCGTCAGAATTCGCAGAATTTATCCAATCTTGTACAATATTTAAATTTTTTGCCATTGCTTCCACGGCAGCTTCAACATCAACTTGTTGAATTCCAAAAATCGCATTACTTAGGATTGATGCATCAATCGAACCTAAAGGCTGACGTTTTCCATTGTTATACAACGCGTAAAATAATTCAGATGAAACTTCTTCAGTAATGCCGGACTTGTCAATTATCAATTCTTGAGTCGTAACTTTAGCCCCAAAGTCGTTGATAACAAAGGGAATGTTAAGAAGACATTCCTCATATCCACGATTAAATGCTCGGCTCAGTTTTTCCGTTTCTTGATTAGTTTCATCAAACGGATTTGCAAGCAGAAGATTCAAATAACTCTTCTGCGAGGCCGAAGCTACATTACAAACAGCGTGAACCAATTGACGTCCCATATGGTAGAATAAAAATTCATTCCATGGGCTATCTGCCTTGACACCTTCTCTATCAGAATGTAAATCAAAGTCTGCGTTTACATAGAGGGGTAGTTTGAACCGGTGTTCATTCATAGGAAGATATGAATAGAAACAAGAATCCAAACTTTTTGATGATATATCAAGCGGATGTATCAGACCATTTTCATCTGTCCTTATAGCAAAACTAATTTCGATAGAGTCTGCTGAAGCTAATCTATCTGGAATATCACTTATCTCTGATTGTATTTCGCCTTGTTCATCAATATGAACTAAAATGGTCTCTTCTATTCCGGCACTATTAGTTCGTGTTGCTCTCTTTATAAGAATTCCTGCCGAAGCAAATACCTCATTATTGACAAGTATTAGTCCTGAATTCTCAATGTGGAATGTTTCTTTTGGGTTATTTTCAATAACATTGTTTAACAATGTTACATTGGCATTGCTATCAACAATCTTTTTTACAGAAGAATAATGATGTTGTCCATCTTTATATTGGATTCTACTTGTACGCCTCATGAAAAGCATGAACTTAGGATGTTGAAGAATCTCCATCAAAGCGAGATGATATTCTTCAAGCATCTTTTTATCCATGCGCAAAGCAATCGATACATTGGAAGTCGTTGAGAAGATGGTGTGCTCTAATTCATGAGGCTTTGATTCCTGCCAAATAGGTAGCAACTGCCAAGGAATATCTTTAACTCCATGAAAGTCCCGACATTCCAATTCAAACTGTTCTAAAAATTGTTGCTGCTTTAAAGGTTCGTTTTCATATCCATTGATAAAGAAATAGAATCTCTTAAAGTCATTATATAGAGAAAAACTTTTATTAAAAGCAAACTTAAAACCTCCGCTAAAGATAGTTACTTCAGTAGAGTTGGTAAATACGGATTTGAAGCCAATACCCTTATAACCAGTCTTCTTTTTGCTTGCGCTCTTTGTACTTTTTGCAGCAGATATTATTGAATCAAAATCCTGTTTGCTGAATGGCATTCCATTGTGAGCAAGAATAAAATGTGTGTCAGATAACTCAAATTTCACTTGTGTTCCTGATTCAGCGGCACAATCATCCGCATTTTGGAGTAATTCAAAGAACATCCTTCGTTTGCTTGAATATAATCCTTGTCCAACTGTGTCCAGCAAGTTAGCGAGTGACGAGTTTGAACTAGGACTCGTCTGCTTCTTGAACGATTGTGAGACAATACGCTCATAAGGATTATCAACTTCAACGATATCCGGACTATCTACACTGAAGAGATATGGTGTGCCACTCTTCTTTCGATAATCGTAAAACGATAGATTGAGTTGCAGTGTATAAAATCTTCCCTCCAACACAAGATTACGCAGTCGGTTGTTTACATAGACCATAATTCGTAATCCAGAAATCGGGTCAACCAGTAGCTTGCCATTATCCGGATTGCCAATTTCACTTACGACCATAAGATTGGTCGCGAAATATGCTTCACCGATTTTGATTACCTTTCCAATGAATTTATTTGTATTGATACCCATTGTGAGAAGCAACTCTTCCAAAGATTTGTCATACAACTCTTCTGGGTATTTATTATCACTTATAGCCTTCCTCGAAAGGATTATTTTGCCGTTTTCAGTGCCTAAATAGACAACTGAGATCGGTTCTCCCACAAATACTTCATCTTCCGCAGAAAGGACTTTGTTAATAGACAATTCTTCTTTAGCAATGAATTCCGAATAATCATCTGTTATTTTTACAAAGATGCCGGCTTTCGTGATTTCCTCAACAACCACCTCCAGGATAGTCCCTTTGTCAAGTTTTGAGGTAATGCTTTCAATACATTCTCGACGCCTTTTTACAAAAGCCATCTTCTCAGCTTTTTTCTCTTCTTGGAGACGCTGTTGCTCTAATTCTTTCTCAGCTCTCTCAATCGGACGCATGTCGAAAGATACTAGTCTTGAGGTCTCATTTTGCCCAATATACACAAAAGGTATAAACTCGTTGATAGATTCACCATTAGATATTTTGTCTTTATAACATTTCGATAAATGCTTTAATGGAACAAGCGCACGCAAATTCCCATGTTTAACAAGAACATAAGATTTCCCATTCTTACTAACGGTATCTAATATTCTGAGATTAATTATATCTCCGACATTGTGTAATTTGGCAAATTCATCATGAAATGAACGTTGACTAATAGAAATATCACGTCGGTATTTTTCCGAATTCCATTCATTATTTGATACAGTTGCAATTACCATATCAGATTCACTAAGATCTTTTGATATAGCTTCTGAAAAAGGAAGAACTGCTTTGATATCATTTACCTGTATAAGATATGCGTTATTCCAAACTTGAATAACATGTCCGACAACTACGTCTCCTGTCCGAAGATAAGAATGTTTCTTATGTAGCTGCTTATAACCTAATTGGATTCTTTGATCGGAGTCAACTTCCAATATTACTGCATTTATTTCATCTCCATGACGAAGTACGTCGCCAGGATGTTCTATTTTATCCCAAGCAAGGTTAGAAATATGTATCAATCCAGTTCTGTCATCGAAGTCGACAAACGCACCAAAATTCGTAACATGATGAACAATCCCTGTAATCACTTCGTTCTTAACCCACCATTCGTCACTAGACGCATTCGACAGGTCAGAAATTTCAATTTTTAGTTCCGGTTTGGGGGTCGGTTTTATGGACATTTCTTCTCCTGGTACAAACCATTTTTTGTAGATGGAATCTGCTGGAGTAATAGCATCTTTTGCATAACGGACATTTGTAAATCTAACCCTTTTGGTTGTCGTATGATAAGCAATAAGCTCACCTTCTCTCGTCTTAAATATAAATACAGTATTACCTCTCAATACGGAAAGGAATGATTCTTGTATTCGGACATTCTCTTCTAAAGAGACGAGTGACTTTTGTAATAGAGGCGCTAATTCCGCTGCTTCAGCCATTCGTTCGTTTTCGGGATTAAGCTTAACGTTTTCTGAAGAATAATATCCAATTAGTCTTATTTCATGAATCGGATTCATACTATATTACAAATTTTTGAACATCGAGTAATGATGCTATCAAAAGAAGTTATGCAATGAGAAATGGTTTTAAATTAAGAGTGTATCAGATCTTTGATATTGGCTTCTAAGGTTTTCGCTATCTCATGTAAAGTATACAAATCCGGCTGAGAAGTGTTGGTGCACCATTTGGAGACAGTGACGGGGTCTTTGCCTAATTGCTCGGCGAGCCATTTGCCAGTGTGTCCGGTTTCTGCCAATACTGCTTTTATCCTGTTTAGCTTTTGTCGTTCTGTTTTTGTCTCCATTGATTGATTTATTAAATTTGAACGCAAAGTTACTAAAGATAAATGAGACGGCAAGCGATTATGCTGTATAACATATTCGCTTGCAGTCACATTTTTCCGCAGGGTTAGGGGAATTTATTTTCGCGAATCAATCCGGTGCTTTCGGAGGAAAGCGTCGAGGTCGGCGCGGTTGACGTAGATTTTGCGGCCGATCTGCGAGAAGGGAATAATGCGCTTGTCGCGGTAGTTTTGCCATGTCTTTGGCGAAACGCCAAGGATTTTCCTCGCATCTTCGGATTCAATCCACTCGCTGTTGGTATCATCTGCATTGCGACGGGTAATTAAGTCCATGATGTGCTTCAGCGTATCATGGAGATTTCGCCACTCTTCTTCAGGGATGACAAAAAGAAGTGTCGAGGAGCTGGAGTTTTGGAGTATGCTTTGCATTCGAGTATTAAGGTTCGGATTCTATCTTTGAAGGGATGGAATCGAGTTGATAATTCAGTTGTCTAATTGCTTGACCGCTCACTCAACTGAATACACGACTGCTTAACCACACAATCAGTCGGATAAGCAGGCGATTGACTGATTGGTTGAAGTGCTGACTAATCAGAACATCAACCAATCAATCGGATAATCGCGCAAATGCGCAGTCAGATGATTGGGCGGGCGATTGATTGGGTATGGCTTCAGTCAATTAGGCGAGCGATATTCTGATTGTTCAGTCGATCGGTCAGTTGCAGTTCTGCCACTTTGGGCATTAGCGATACTGATGTTCTGACTAACCAATCAGTCACGCAATCGCTTGTTTGGCGAGGCAGGCAATCAACTGAATGGTTGATGCTTTACCCGGTCAATCAAACAGGTGTATAATCAGTTGGGTGAAATGTCGATTGAAGTGCCGGGGGATCGCATGGGCGGCAGCAATCGACGGTCAAATGGGCGGTAACATTTACCATCCACGCATAGGTGTGAACCTATAACGCTGAAAATCAACAGTGACTTGACGGGGATTCAGTTGTGCGGCTGATTGGCTAATCAGTCAATCACCGTCAGGTGTCACAGTATTATTAAGAGACATCTCGTACCATTGACCCGAATTGAGAGCCTCCCGTCGGAGGCATATCGTGTCGTTGACGTTGCAAAGTAAGGGATTATTTCTCGTTCCGACCAAACATTTTTAGCCGGATATAGCACAAGGTTGTACATGTATATCTCAGTATACATTTGATATTTCGTATTCAGTTCCACTCCACAGATGATGGTCACACGACCACAGCAAGGTGTCCAAACCGTTACCGTTTGGATTTCGGGCAACTCTGCCGTTACCACGAAATGACCTTGCCGTGCCGGGGCTTGGGACTGCTCCGAAGTCGCAGTCCCCATGTTTTCTTATAGTTTCACAGCCTCAAAGCATCCATTAAGGCATTCGCCAAATCAGATGAGACCATGCGGATGACGTTGGTGTCGGCAAGGGAACGGCCCATGAGATTGACGCTGCCGTACCAACCGATACATTGGTCGATGATGGCGCATTGCATCTTACTGTCTGGTCGATGAATGATGTTGAAGCCCATCGCCTGAAGTTCGGCTTCCCGATGACCTGTTTCAGAAATGACGATTGTGACACTGACACCGCGTAGTAAGGTGGTGGCGAGCAGGTCGATGATTCGAGGTGTCTTATTCCAGCGCAGACGCATTGTCGATATTACGATGCTTTGTTTCGCTGATGCAAGGTCGTCATGGAATGGTTTTTCAAAATCCGACGCATCGAAGATGGTCTCAGTCGTCGGTTCGGCAAACAATCCTTCGTTAGCGACAGCGATGGAATAGCCTACAGCTTTGTAACCATGGAGACGCTTGCGATACATCGAATCACAGACCGGAACGCGCAGATCAATGTAGTCGTAGATGCGGGTTTCTTTTTTACCGGGATAGTTGCGATGCAGTCGTCCGGTGTATTGTGCAATAAGTCCTTTCCACGACACAGGGAGGGCGAGCATCAGAGTGTCAAGCCGCGGAAGGTCAAATCCTTCTCCTACGTATTTGCCGGTGGCGACAACAATTAAGGGCTCATTCGCCGGAATATCGTTCAGTCGGGACATCACCTCTCGCTTGGCTTTTGCTGAATCATTGCCTACGAGTCGTATTACATTCGGACAGATTTTGCGACACTGTTTAGTAAGAATGTCAACGTGAGCCGTGCGTGCAGTAAGAATTATCGGAGTGCGCCCTTCGGCAAGGTTGGAAGCAACATCATCCAGTATGAGCTTATTTCGCGATTCGTTTTCGGTTAACTCTTCGAGAATCTGCGCGTAGTTGCTGCCATCGGCATTGAGATTGCGGTGAGAAGTAAAACGCGGGATAAGGAGTCGCCGGAAGGATTGTTGAGCCTGTTGTACTTTGGGATCGGACGTATAACGGATTTCACCGCATTGCATAAAGATGATTGGTTGATGACCATCCTTGCGTATTGGCGTAGCAGTAAGGCCATAGACATAACGGGCGTTCACCTCACGAAGAACGTGCTCAAAGTTGAACGCCGGGGCATGATGGCACTCATCAACTATCACCATGCCATATTCTCGCACAAACGGTTTCACCTCATTGTCGTTAATACACGATTGCAGTAGTGCGATGTCAATATTGCCATTGAGTGTGTTCTCAGTAGATGACAATGCTCCGAATTGTTGGAATTTCTTGCGTCGGCCACGGCCTTTAGGTTGTTCTTCCGGTTGAAAATCTGTTATCAGGTATTCCGATAGACATTTGCGCCATTGGTCGAGCAAAGCCTTGGTGTGTACCAATATCAGGGTGTTGACTTTCTTCCGGGCTATCATGGCAGCGGCGGTAACGGTTTTGCCAAAGGCAGTTGTGGCATATAGAGTTCCGCAACGATGCCTGGCAAGTTCCTCAATCGCGTGTTCTTGCTCAGAATACAGCTGACCATTGAACTCTACCGTAATCGGCATTCCCGGATTAGCCTTATCCTGAATTTCGACATCCACATTATTTTCTCTTAGGAAATCTATCGCGGATTCCTCACAACCTCGCGGCAGAATGAGATAATCGTCGGTTATCTCCGAGCATGAGATTATGCGCGGAAGATTATAGACAGGCAGTCGCATTCCGAGTTTCGCATAAAATTCAGAATTCTTGAAAGCCGCCAGACGCTTAAGATGATTAACGGCCTTGGCAGACAATCCTTTTGTCGGAATATAAATGCCGGATGAACGTACGATGGTGAGATGTTTAGGAAAGTCCGCCGTTGACATAGGCTTTGGCAACGGGCGTTCCCATGGCGCGGATTCGCTGGACTTTGACAGTTCGCCAAGCGGCTCTCGGTCATATCTCGACACTAACTTCTCAACCTCTGCGGCTGTCATCTTCGTCATTCTTTGCAGATATTCCCATTGGTCGGTTAACGGGATGAAGTCTTCATCAACAAACACGCTGTTACCGTCTTTACGAGCTCTCCCTTGCAGCGGCAAGGCAACGAGATTGCCGAATCCGCCCGTAGGCATAAAGTCCTGGTTTGGGAAGAAACGGTCGTATGACTTGAACGACATCCGGCCTTCTCGCTCCATAGCTTCTGTCAGAATTGCATTACCCAATCGCCGTGCCGTCTGAGCTTTGATATGTTCGTCAAACAGAATCCAGACATGAGCGCCATTGCCCGACCGCGACCGCTCTATATAAGCCGGAATTCCCCAGTCGCGGCAAACACCGACGTATGCCATAACATCCTTTTGATAACCATGCTCGCAATTCTTGTCATCGAAATCACAACATAGGAATCTGCAGGTATTGTCCGGCAATATGGCATATACGCCAACAACATCGCGTCCATTTGGATCCTTCCCTTCGAGGTGACGGTATATGTCACTGTATCCCAAAGGTTGAAATTCGCGGTTCGGACATTCGGCGCATTTGAATTTTTTCTTATCGCAATACTCACGGCTCCACTCCCGAGCGCACACAGGTTGATAGCCGCTCTTGCCTGTCGTTGGGCTGAACCATCGCCGAGCAAATACATCCTCGCGCCCCTGAAACAGGTTGCGAAAGAGCGCGACCTTCTCCTCCAAAGATAGCACCGATTTTTGTGGAGACATAGGTTCCGGCTCGTCAGCTGCAATTCCGTGACAAGCCAGTAACGTCCGCAAGCGTGCATTCTCGGCCCGCAATCGGCTTAGTTCATCAGACATTGTTTCATTCATAAGAATATACTCTGACCGTCAGGGCTATATTCCCTCAGATTACTTTGAATTCAGTATAAGTTACATAATATCAGAGGGCTATATTTTGCCAATTAACCATTGTTAACAAAGGTGTAAGTCGTTCCTCTACCAATCCCGGATTTAGAAAGCACTGTTCCGATCAACTTTTCTATTTTAGTGCGAACCTGCTTGAGGGTCAATTCACCGTCCCATTCGCTAATAAAAGACGACATGGATTTAGGACCATCCGCTAGAATATAATGCAGGCGACGTAGAGTATCAGAGTCAATCTGCCCTTTGAGAACAAAAGGACTATGCTCGAAGTATGAATTGCCCATTTCGTATTCGTACTTTGGATGCCGTATTATTATCCCTTCATCAAGCAATCTCTTAATAGATCGTGGATGAATGCCGTTACCATCATTATGAATAATGGAATATATCGTTATCAAATCGAACACATTGAGTTGCTCCTCTGGCTTGCGAGTGTTTCTAAGATTCATTAAAAATCTTCTCAACTGTGGATTTTCGATTCTGGATTCTATCCTTAATTTTACCTGAAAGTCATCGGACTCCCCGTAATCCGGCATGGGCCGTCCTTCTGTGATGCAATTTGCAAACATAATGTCTACTCCCTGGCCCGATCGTTCTATCAAACCGGCTTTTTCGATAACTTCAGCCAATCTGCGACTGCGCGGTGAGCTATTAACAGTCAAGATATTCCCTTGGTTGACGCCATAAGGAAAGCCGCCAGCGTTAGATACCTCTAATGCCTCAGGGGACACCTTTATCATTATGTCTCCTCCCATCTGAAAACTACGGTGCTGGATACTATTGAGTATCGCCTCTCGAATTGTCTCTTCAGTGTAGGAGGGAATATCCAGAATCTGAGGAAAGGCATCAATGTGCATGAGGGGATTAATCGCATCCTGGTTGATATAGCACCATACCTTGTCAATACTAAGAAACAATGGTTCACAAAATTCCTGTCGGGCAGAATAACGAGTTTGATTTTCTGTCACACGATATTCGACAATAAGGTTGTTTTGAGGAAGATGCTTCTTGATTGTTTCACTCTTGCCAAGCAATATCAAGGCTGCATATGTAATTCCGTCATCCGTAATCAATGCTAAATCGGATAGCAACTGATTTGCCGGTATAGTCAGAACTTCTGGGTTATTGCGCTTTTGATGGATGAGCCTACGCATTTGGATCATAGCCTCCTCCGACAGGTCTTCCATGGAAAGGCCTTTGCAAATACGGGCAGAGAAATCCGGGTCTTGTTCTTGTAGTATGGAGAAATATTCCTGATCATCCATCTCGCGCAGACTCTCACCTACTCGCATTAGCGGGACTCCCTCAAATCGCATTGCTTTCCCAATCGGTCGAGATGGAATATTGATAACCAATACGCGATTTTTCATTTCATCGTAGAGTTCCTCGCAGTGAACCCTGATATATAGGCGTCTATATATTTCATCTTCCAGTTCACCGACTTTGTCTTTAGCGAAATCGGTTCCTACTACTTCATGTGGCATTTTATCTGCCATCCCCAGGACTAATCTGCCACCTCTTTCATTGGCAAACGCAACAACGTACCCAAGAACACACTTGCGTCGTTCTTTAACATCATTATGACTTCCTCCGGCAAAGGGATAGTTATGTTTTGCTTCTTTGAATTCTATGTGGTCTTCGCGTTCTCTAAGAACTGCAAGCTGAGATATCTCTGTCATGTCGATATTTTTTTGCAAATATAATCGAAATTTCTCAAAGGGCGAAATCTGCAGGCTAAAACTGCTACCAATTCATTAAAACAATCTTTTTAAGCTATTACTCAGAGGGCTATAAATATATTATTTGTTGATTGCGGAAATTACGGCCATGATTTGTTCCGGCGGCATACCTTTGAGTAGCTCGACCGCCTGTTGAACTCGTTCCTCGTCGGTCAAGCCATCGGCACCAACCATCTTCTTTTTGAATAGCGAGCGAAGGGTATTGTCGGTCTTTGTTGTATCAAAGCTGCCCATATAGCGCTCTGTGGTCGCGAGGTTGCTATGCCCCAGAATATTCTTGATAGCGGAACTCTCGGCGCCGGATTCCTGAGCAATGTGAGCAAAAGCATGGCGACTGATGTGCATAGTGAGATTGGTAGTAATCTCGGCCTTCTCTGCAATCTTCTTGAGATACTTGTTTATTAAGGCATTTTTAGCCGAGATCTGCTGATAGAGTTGATGACGCAATTCCGGCTTCATACGGTCTTTGTCGGCTTGTGAAACGAATTTAGCATAATGTGCCTCGTTGTCAAGCAAAGGGAAAATATAATCATCCGGCTTGACATCCTCGCGGTGATAGTGACCGAGGATTTCAAGGGCCTGCTCGACAAGAACGAGGTCTCGGTCTTTGTGGTTTTTGCCCATCTGATAGTGCAGTCGTCCATTCTCTGTGACGTTTCGCCAACGAAGCTGAATCAGGTCAGCTGCACGAATACCGGCGCAATAGTAGCTGAACAGGAAATAATTCTTACAGTGCCATATTAGCGATCCTTCTTCAAGTTCAAGCGCAATAATGCGCTCCATCTCCGTATCGCTCAACTTTTCTTTCGTCGTCTTCACGCCCTTGTATTTGAATACGAGGAAGGGATCCTTCGATGCCTCCATTATGCCGACCTCGATTGCTCGATGAACAAGTGTACGCAAAATGTTAAACTGAACTTCGATTGTGTTAGGATGGAGCAATTTGCCCGGTTCACGTTCATTCTCCCATTTGTGGAGGAAGTTGTCAAAGCGGGTCAACAAATCAACAGTCAGGTCATCGACGGTTATATCAGCCATACGGCGTTTCTTGCGGAAGGCATCGAGCTTATTGATGAGGCCACAATACTTGCGCCAGTTTCTCCATCCCCCATTATCATAAATCATTTGCGCACGTTCACGAGCAAACGCCATAAAAGACGGCGACACATATTCAGCATCCAAATTCTTTATAACCTTAGCGGATGAAACATCACCATCTGACGCTAATTCCTGATAAGTTTCATTGGCTTGCACAAGCATCAGGCGCAACTGCTCATTGAGGACTTTAGCCTCAGGAACATTCGCACGAATCCAATTGTTTCCCTTACATTGAGGATTGAAATCATCAATGCGCTTCAACTGAATCCCTGTTTTCTTCTTTGTGCGTTTGCCCGCAGCCGTGACCATCAGATAAAGATTATAAGTCTTATTGCGTGTCGGCTTATGGTCGAGTTCAAATCTAAATGTTGCCATCTCTCGGAGAGTATAAAAGTTTCACTCTGCAAAGATACGACGAATAAATTTTACGTGCAATTTTACGTGCAAAAATCTTACTTTTCCTTACGCCGAAAGAAATTCAAATGATAAACTTACTGTTATATTTATTTGATAATCAACGCAATTAAAATGTAATTAAAGATATTTGAAGGTGATATCAGTAGTTCTGTTCTGGGCACAAAATCAACCCCTTAACTCATTGTAGTTTAGGGGTTTTTGTATTGTTTAGGTATAAACAGGGTATAAACAAACAACACATACCCTCTTTTTCCACCTCCACACGACACAAAAAATGGGCATCCCCTTTCAGAGATACCCACGCTATACAATACCATAAACGTTTAAATTATGGTTATTGATTATATTGCTCAACCACTGTTTTTGCAGCTTCGATATACGTTGTAAGGTCATCAATAAGATTAAATGCTCCATATAAAAAGGCAATGAATGCGCACAGAAAGCCCAATGCACATGACATTAGCCATTGACGCTTACCTCCTTTTCTTATTATGGTAAATCTCCATAGTAGTGTACTCATTATAAACCCAAAGATAGGACAGAAGGCTATCCAAAATATTATCTTACTCGTTATCTCTTTTTCAATATCCATCTTACCAAATTATATATGTATCCGCCAAATATGGTTGTAAAACCAGTTAAGATTATTACTCGGTTGTTATATCTTTCAAGAAAATAGAATAAATCCAACTGTGAAAGTATCAATACCTCTATTATACATATCACCAACCAACATACCCATCCTTTGATATTTAGAACACAAATAAATCTATATATTACTCTTAAGAGTGTTCGTATTGCTTCAATAGATTCTGAAAATACATTCGAGTCATTATTTGGGGGCAATGGAGGAGGTGTAGATGACACATCATCCCTTAATGGCTGTCCACATTTTGAACAGAACAAATCAGATTCGTTTATTGGTGTTCCACAATTATGACAGTACTTCATTGCGTTTAATAATATGATTATTTCTTTCTTTAAGAATCTGGATTAAGCTTTTGTTAGTAAGAACGATGATATTTAATCAGCATCAAACATTCTTGTTTCTATCTTATCCAACTTTGCCTTTTGTTGTTCGGTAAGTTTATTTTCTCTATTTAACTCATTCATCACAACCCAATATTTTCCCATCTTGTCTTTTATTGCTTCAGCATCGTGCATTCTCCCTTTCCTAATATTCTCAACATAGTCATCACATAAAGAATCCAACTTCTCAATGTTAGAGTCAATGTTTGAGCATGATATGAGCAGAAAACAAAATAAAGGGAATATACGGTTATGATACTTTATCTTCATATCTGTATTAGTTATTTAATTTTTCAAACGCCTCTCCCAAAATAGACATATCATCTATTTGAAACGTATATGTACTTGGCACTACGCCCTCTCTTTCATCGCTAAAATAGAATTTCAAGGTTTTATCTCCGTCATAGCCTACAGGACTAACCATATATCCCCATCCAACATCATGAGGCCTTAATGTGGCAATTCCATTAGAATCAAAACTTAACCCAATTATGCCATCACAGTATTCTCCTGAGGGATATTTCTTTCCTCTTATTTTCCCATGTAAATATTCTCTCTTTACCAAATGGCTATTATATTCAGCAAACTTAAAATACATGGTGATATCCTTATCCACACTTAGTATCACTCTTAAATCCTCATTAGTGGAGGCACTATTTGAGAATTTACCCTCTATCATAGTTTGAAGAAATTTTTCTCCCGTAGGTGATTCAAATTCATCTACAAACTCCTTTTCTTCCCAAATTGAAATAACATCTTCATCAGTTTTTACAGTTGTGTCGTTATCCTTAGCTGCGTGATTGGAGGTGCAACATACCAAGGAAAGTGCCAGGCTACATCCAAGAGCCACAAAAAGAGAAAGCACACATCCAATCTTAGGAGGTCTACTTCTTCCAACTCTGAAAATTACAGGATTTTTCATCGGGTATGGTCTATTTTAGTTATTTGCAATATTGCCGCTCTCTATTATTGCCACACCACAAAAATAGTGGTGGGCTTTTGCGTTCATATAACTTAGAGGTACTGGCTTACCCAACGGATATATAAACACTAAGCCCACCGCAACCATACCCATGAGGGTACGGCTAATCAGTGAGCGTTCAGTGCTTATTGCCTCTATCCGTTTGAAAAGTGCCAGTTTTCTAAGTTAAGACAATAGCATTAAACGCTATTCGTTCTAAATATGAAGCGGACATGACCTTTGCCATATCCGCTTGCAAAATTAGTGAAAATTTCTCATTTAGTAATCATAACGGGCTGACTTTATTTGCACATACACTAATTATTACTTCCTATCGGTAGTATCTGACTGCATCGGCAATCTTCTTATCAAGTTCGGTAATCACATCGCTCTTGACTGTCAAACCCTCTCTTATCGCACATGAATCCTTTACAGCCTGCCTTAAATCGTGCGCTTGTTTAGCATTGAGCCTACCACATTTTTGACCCTCTGCAATACGGTTGAGAAATTCTACCTCCCCTCCCATATCACCAATCCAAGCCAACAATGCCATTCTGTGAAGTTGTCTGGTAGTCTTTATCGTGTCAAAGTTTAAGACAGCATCATTAATCTTACTTATGGCTCGGTACGCATCGCGCCATCGCTTCAAGAGATTAATATAGAACACCTCGTCATAAAGCATAGCACCAGTCACTCTTTCCTCTTTGAAAGTCGCGCCTAATCGCTTCATATAGCGTTGTTCATACCTCAACACATTAATACTGCAAAAATCATTGGGAATCGGTATCTTTTTCTCTCGCTGTTCTCTTATCTTATCGTAGAAGCATAAAGTCTCATCGCGTCTATGATAGTAAAGAGAGTTGGGTTGAACCAATCTATTAGCGTATGACAATACCCCCAAGTGTTCAAGATACACTGATACGGGGTGACGGGTGACAATGTTTTCTGCGACATCAAGACGTGTTACACTCGCTTTTTTCATCGGCAAATGCAATTCATCCGACAGCTTTTCAATCACGCATTGTATATCTCTGCGACCCATACTTTGAAAATTATCGCCAAGATACCATTTGCACAATGAGCCATCCTTAACATTTACCTTCCACTGGTTGATTGAAACGGTGTAGTTTCCAAGTGAGCCTGTAACAACGATATTGCCATTGTAGTCATGGACTGCTACCCTGTCAAGGCAAGGGGTGACTTCTGCTAAAAAATCAACACCCTCCACCTCGGCTTGGGTCAGACTGAAATTTACTGTGTCTAACATCATAATTACTGAATCGGTAATTTGTGACAGCTTACTATAAAATCAGTCTGCGCTGTATGGTTTGGCTTGTTCTCTGAGGTATTCAATGTCCTCATCCAATTCGCCATCAACAAACATCGTGTGATACATCTTTTGATTATGCTTCTTACCTCGGATGACAAAGACCTCCATTTTCTTATAGTCCTCGGAAAAGAGAAATAGAAGAGCATCATCAGTGCCTTTCATATCTCCAAAAGCCATGTGAAGATTATCCACATCGGGAGTATAGATACTTGACCAACTATTGTTGCCATCCGTTATTGCAATATCCGCTTTTCTCTTCGCGTTTGCACTGAAAGAATCGGGCAGTCCGGTCAGATAGCAATACAGGCGCACAATCTTATCACGTCCTGTTTTCTTTTTACTCTCAATCGGCTCATATCCTCCTGTGAGAAATGTGCAGTCAAGCCTATGCGACTTGATTACTCGCTTTTCCTCAAAGCAAAAGTAGTCTGTCAGTATCATACGGCTCGCCCTTTCCCCATAAGGATTTTATTCGCACGGTCGGCAATCTCTGTTGAGGTAGCCACGCGATTCTGTTGTAACCACGCCTCCAGTTCGCTACGGTTGAAGTAGCACATTTTTCCTGTTGGCTTGTAGTGAGGAATCTCCCCACGCATTGTGAGCTTGTAGAGATAACTCTTGCTTATCCCCATGTATCTGCTCGCTTCGTCACTCGTCAGCACTTCTTTGGTGCAGAACAGAGTGTTTGCCGTTATGAGGTCGGCTAACCCATTAATGTCCTCCTGTTTCATTTCATATTTATTTAGGAGGTTAGGGCTTCTGGGGGTAGGTGCAAGTCAGTCCCGTCTTTACCCTTTGACAATGCAATTAATAGGTCTTGCACTCCCTATCATTGATTGACATTGCAAAGGTAGTGTATCAAGAGACGTTTAATATTAGCAAAAAAATAGCATCTAATATCGCGATATTAAATGCTATATGCTATTAAATTTTTCAACGATTAGAATTGAGAGCAAATTGCATCTAACTCTCTTTCTGTAAATATATAGTTATCCCTCATATACTTATTGTAACCACTCACATTACCAATATCCCCAAATTCATTTTTCACTTGCGTATAGGTGGGTTTCAGTATTTAATTTGCAATACAGGCTGCATAAATAACCCTCGCCACGTCTTTACCTTTTTTACCATCAATAAGAGTATGTAGTATTTGTAAAATCCTTTCTTGCTCCTTACTATCTCCCAAAATCTGATTTATGAATAGTGTTTTTGCCTGACCTTTTTGGTCTGCCTCTATGTGATTCAATCGCTGTTTCATCTTTAACCTCCACATTGCTTACTCCATTCAATAATTATTCAGCATAGCTTTTCATACGAGTGTATTCTGCTATAAGAATCTTACTATGGCCTTTCAATATTTTAATTCCATATCGCTCTTGCATTTTTATCAAATCATGGTGATTTTCCAATAATACACAATCTAACATAATAGTAAATTGAATGATTCTACTATGAAGCATAGTCGTAGACTTTACAACTATATCCTCATCTAATATACTGCCAATATGGTTTTTAAAGTTTAAACATTGAGCATCACAAACTTCTCTCCATTGTAGAAGCATTGCTTTTTTCGGCTTGGGCAAAGTAAACATGATTTTGGCTATTTTGATACACCCTCAGACTCTTGAGACAGTATTGTCAGAAGTGAGCGACAAACTCCAGAACAAGTTTGTTGCGGTCTGAGATGCCCGGCGTAACGTCGGAGGCGTAGAAGTATTGTTCGTAGTTAAACCTGACATCGGCCTGGAGCTTACCGCGCCCCATACACAGGGTTATGCCGCCGGTAAGACGGTGGCGTGCCGGATCGTCGGCCACGAGCGCTCCGCTGTCGTCGCGCTTGCCGGAACTGTGATCCGACATGTAGTCATAACGTCCTAAGAATGATATGGCCGAGACACCTTTCTTCATCGGCAGACGGTACGCCGCAAATGCATCAACTGCATTCACAGCCCTGAAGGCTCCACGGGCGTAATGTTTTCGCAGATACTCGGCTTCGACATGCCAGCGGCCGTCATCCCAATAGGATCCGGCGTCATACATCATCACGTTCACATCCGCAGCCCTTGCCTTCTGACAACTGACAGTAACATTAAGATGCCGCGACAACATCGCCGAACCTTTTACAGAAAATTTCAGATCGTCGGTCCAGAAATTTTTCTGGTTGGTCAGCCCCGAGCCGTTGAAAATCCCGCCTTCAAGTGTAACCGGCACTCTGCTGCCGACAGTCCACGCCACAGCCGCGCCGACATCGCGCACGTTCCCTACCTGCTTGGCGATGAACGAACGATTGGCGAAATACTGCAGATGGGGCGAACGGTGGGCGTCTATGGTGAACGGCACACGCATCTGCCCCGCAGTGAAACGCAACTTCGGTTTCGGCTGGTACCTCACGTATGCGTCCAGCATCTTGATGGCGCCCTCGTCGGAAAGGTCGATCTCAGCTTTATATCCCACAGTGCCGATCACCTTGCCCTCCACACTCAGGCGCGCGTTGCGTACCTCGAAACGCCCCTTGCCTATCTGCGGCTCATACTCGTATTTGGCACGGATCGTACCGTGCAGCTCCGGAAGATATTCCTTTCCGCGCGACACCTCCGGCGCGTCTTGCCCCACAGCACGCAGACCGCAAGCCAAGGCGACAGCCGTCAGTACAGTAACAATAACTTTCTCCATCAATATGCTTCTTATGCGCCGCAAAGTTCGCACGAAACTGTTTCATACCCGTGTGCATATCTTTAAGAATATGTTAAATCTGCGCGAGTAACGGATAAGTGCCATAACCGCCTGCTTCCGGGCAATTATGGCACTTGTTCAAGGGAGAGGGGCCGGATCAGTCACTGACCCGCGAAAGGATGTCGAGAAGGCGGTCGGCGGTACCGATGGTGTAGCCCTGGCTTACGTGGACCACGCGGTTGAAGGTGTCGGCGATTATTGTTACCGGCAGCTCTACGCTGTCGAGTTTAAGCGCGTCCTTCAGCTCGGCGAGGATGGCGCCGTCATTGTCATGGCCGATGACCACGTTGGCCGGAAGCCGGAACGAGGTGCCGGGAGTGGCTCTCGCAAGACGGTCGGAGTCGGCATAGAGCAGCACTATTTTTCGGCCGTCAGCCTCAAAGGATTCCGCCGACGCACTTATCTCGTTCAGTACGTGGGATGTGGGCTCATGGTTGGGGGCGCCGTAAACAAGGGTGTAATAGCCGCGCCCTGTGGCGCTCAACAGCGACTGACGCTGACCGGCGGCATTTGTGAAGAGGTCCTCGGAGTTGAAAGACCCTATCACCTGCACACCCGTGGTATCCTGGCGGATTACGAGCGGTACGCGGGTAAGACTGTCGGGCACGACCCTGAAAAATGAGCTGCGTGCCAGCACACTGCCGTCGGCCATACGCTGCCCGGTGGTCAGCACATATTCCCCCGCATCAAACCGACGGTAGTTGTCCGCGATCCACCCGAGCGTGGTGTTCTCCTCGAATTCAAAGAGTGCGGGGATGCCGTTTTCTATTTTAGAGATCGTGAAATGCGTGTAATACTTCGGATCGGCGATGCGTCCCGCAGGGGTATAGTGGAATTCCACATATCCGGCCTCGGACCGAGACCCGGAGCCGACACCGAAGGCCACATCGCGGTCCAGCCCGGCGTCCTGCCATCCGGAGCCGTCGTGCCATTGCGTCTTGCCGGTAACGGCATCGATACGCGCAGGTATCCCCATAGCCCGCGCCGACGCCACGAAGAAAATACGCCGCGAGAGCGCATCTGCCTTGCGTACGCGCCATACGGCGGCAGGATGCACCCGCAGGCGCCCAGGATTCCACACCGTGTCGACGGCGATATTCAGCGCCACCCACTCTGCCCACCTTTCCGGATGACGCCGGTAATCCTCGGCCTGCGTGGAAGTGATGTCGCGCAGAAATTCCGCGGCAAAAGGCTCCAGTCCCTCATTCTCCACTCTCGGATTGAGCACATACGGCACAAAAAGCGGCGTATCCTGCCGATCAATGGCGAATCGGTCGGTGACAACATCCATCGGAATATCACGGCGGTCCTTCTCGCTGACCGCCGAAAGCACGTCAAGAACCGTTTCCCGGCGTTCCGGCGCCGTACGCAGCAACAGGTCCGTTATCGCCTGACGGTTGCCGCGCGACTCCACGAGTACCTTCGCCGTGACATCGGGATCCAGGCCTGTCTCCGCGGCGAAAGCGCGCGCTGTCTCTTCGGTGGCGAACGTGGATGTATAGGCGCCGCGCACCGAGTCCTCATACTGTTTGCGCGCCTCGTTGGCGGCTGTCATCTCCTCGGTGGGGGCCGGCAACGATGCCGATGGTCCCGGAGGCACGATGTCAAACTCCATGATATCCTCCCGGGCGCCGTCACGGTCAAGCGTCACCCGGACCGGACCGCGGTCGGCGGCGCGGAGGTGCGACACCCCGAAACGCCGTCCGTCAGTGACCCATACCACCATATCGCCCATACCGGCCACAAGACTCGCCTTGCCGTCCTTGTCGCTGAGTTTCCTCGCCACCGGATAGTACTCGCCGTAATTATACAACATGAACATCACCGTCACATTCTCCACAGGCGCCGAGTCCTCTCCCGTAACCACCACTTCCCTCACCGAAACCGGAGCGTAATTCCCGGTAACATTGACAGTGGTGCTGACAGAGGTCCGCCCCACCCGCTCTTCCGGGCCGTCGTAATATCCGTAGGCATTGGTAGTCATGAGCATACCTCGCGAGGCGGGAAGATTGAACCATGCCATATCCAGCAAAGGCTCCGGCTCGCAGGCTCCGAGGAACCACCACCGGCCGTCGGCCCACGCCTCGACCCATGCATGATTGTCGTCGGTATGTGCCCAGCGCGGGGTGTAGACCTGCCGGGCAGGTATCCCTACCGCCCTGAGGGCCGCAACGGTGAACGTCGACTCCTCGCCGCAGCGCCCTATAGCCTGGCTCACGGTGGAGAGCGGCGTCGAAGTCCGTGCGTCGCTGGGGCGGTATGTGGCTTTTTCATGGCACCAGTGGTTCACCTCAAGTATGGCCTGCCTCATGGTGAGCCCTTTCACCCGGTCGCGAAGTTCCCCGAAGAACACCCTGCGGCTGTCATCGAGATCTTCGTTGTTTACCCGCACCGGCAGCACAAAATGCCGGAATTCACGGTCGGGCACGCTGTCGCCCCAGGGCATCTCCTTCCTGGCCTCAAGCGACAGCCGCACATTCTCCAGGAAATACCCCGGATCGCGGTTCACCATATCGGGCCAAGGCATATATGCGTAAAGGAACTCGAGGGCTTCCCTCTCCTCACTGTCGCCAAGGTCAGCCGTGCTGAAAAACGCGGTCACACGGCTGTCGGAAGCCGATTCCATACGGGCGTCGAAATCCCGGTGGATACGCCGGGAAGCCTCATCCGTGGTTCCGGCCCTGAGAGCCGTCGCGCCACACGACAATACAGCGAGGGCGGCTAAGGCATATGCAAGTCTGTTCATAGATTCTGCAGGATTACGAAAGGATATTTCAAAATTACCTGATCTTTCCAAACTGTAGGGACGCTCCGTGGAGCGTCCCTACAGCAAAAGCCGTTTTAGGCAATTTCGACGCATCCTCCCTGACGGTTTGTCATAATGAATGTACGGCCCGGCTCAGTTCCTCCACAAGGCGCAGGCCGGATGTCGCCCGTGAATATTCGTCGGCACTCCCGGCACCCATGCGCGTGCGGCCGTTACGGAACACCATCCGGCTCTCCGTCCTTACGCTGCATGAGGCATGGAAACTGGTAATGCCGGTCAGTTCGGCTATCCGGCGCACATTGCCGGCGTTGACACCCCCTCCGGCCATCACCCTTATGCGCCCTGCGGCCTGCTCGTGGAGAATACGCAGCATCTCCACTCCTTCCGGTGCCGTGGGGGCGCATCCGGAGGTCAGCACACGGTCGAAACCGAGCGAGATTATATCCTCGAGAGCCTGCCGGGGATCTGAGACCATGTCGAAAGCCCTGTGAAAAGTGAAACTTTTCGCGCCCCGTGCCGATGCGGCACGCATCAGCCGGGCCGTACGTTCCATATCGACCGTGCCGTCGGCACGCAGCACGCCGATCACGAAGCCGTCAGCCCGCGCGAAAGCCCCGGCCGCCATATCGGCCTCCATACATTCCATATCACTGTCATCGTAAAGGAAATCACCCGGGCGAGGCCGCACAAGCAGATGGCGCGCTATCCCGGGGGCGAAGCGCTCGCTCAGAGTCACCGACGAAAGCGGTGGAGTCAGACCGCCCAAAGGCAGCGCGCAGCAGATCTCCACCCGGTCGGCGCCGCCTCGCCGGGCAACCTCGACACTCTGCAGGTCGCCCGCGCATATTTCAAGTTCCGGACGCGGATTCTCAGTTATCATTTTCGTGGAAGTTCTGTATCAAGTTCAATAATGTAGTCTGTAGTGTCGGCCGGCGCCGGCACTCCGTCAAAATGCAGCACGATCCCGCGCCCCGGATGGTCCGTGAAGTTTATCCGTCTGCCGGAAGCGTACTCCCTGGCCGAACGGACTTTAACCTCCAGGGGCACCTCTATGGATTCCGAAGGCCGGAACAGATGCAGGAACAGCCTGTTCCCCTTGCGGGTGGCCACACCCCACTCCGTTTCCTTGAAGTCGCCGGCATCGGTGCCGTAGACCGTCTCGCTATTGGCACGCATCCATCGTCCTATCTCCCCGAGACGCTCCAGGCACTGGTCGGGAAGGCGCCCGTCGGGCCTTGGTCCTATATTGAGGAGCAGGTTCGCGCCCATCGAGGCCGCACGGACCAGGTAGCGCACCAGCGTGGCGGCATCCTTGTAGTCGGTATCCTTCACCTTGTAACCCCACATGCCGTTCATCGTGTTGCAGGTCTCGAGCGGCAACCGGCCTATCTCCTGGCCCGAGAGCCCGGCAGTGTTCTCACCGGGCAGATCGCGCTCGAATATCTGAATATCCTCCCCCTCGAAAGGCGCCTGATGGTGGTTGTTGGCCACCATGCACCCCGGCTGGAGGGAATGTATCAGCTCATACTGGGCGGGGAGCTGCCAGTCGAACGGCGTGGCGTCCTCGTCGTGATCCCACCAGCCGTCGAACCAGATGCAACGCACCGGTCCGTAATTTGTCAGCAGTTCGGTCAGCTGGCGGTCCATGAACTGCCGGTAGCGGGGCCAGTCGGCACGGAGGGAGTCACGCCCCGTAGTGTGCCCCGTGCGTCCCTGGGGATAATCCTCGCGTCCCCAGTCGAGATGGGAGTAATACAGGTGCAGGCTTATCCCCTGACGGTGACATTCGTCAGCCAGCTCTTTGAGCACATCGCGGCCGAAAGGTGTGGCATCGACTATATCGTAATCCGATTCGGCGGTATCGAACATCGAAAACCCGTCGTGGTGCCGGGTGGTGAAACATATATACCTGGCACCGGCGTCCTTGATCGCCGACACCCATTCACGGGCGTCGAAGCCCGCGGGATAAAATGCACCCGCCGCCTTGGAATATTCGGAATGGAGGGGACCGTAATTGAGATACCATTCCCCCTGCCCGAACATGCTGTATATCCCCCAGTGCAGAAAAATGCCGAACCTGTCGGCGGCGAACTCCTGCCGCGACTGCATAACCTCCGCCGACGGGATGTAGCGCGCAGGCTCTCCTGCGGGTTCCGCAGCACGGCAGTGGATATTCTGGCAGGCACACACGGCCACCGTAGCCATAACGGCGATTCTACGTATCATATCTGAAAATCTGTGATAATCCATTGTTCTAAAGGCTTCTTAAAAATCATTACCGGAGGCCTCCCAGCCAAGCGCGGCCGCACCGAGCAGGGCCACGTCAGCCTCGCCCAGATCCGACACCAGGAATCTCACCCTTCCTTTGTAGAGCGACAGCACATTCCGCTCGAAAGCCTCCTTCACGGCATCCGTAAGAAACGAACCCGCGCGGGCCACGCCGCCGAAAAGAACGATGGCCTCCGGATCGGTGAAGGCGGCGAACTGCGCGCAGGCCTCACCGAGCACTCCGCCTGTAAAACGAAGCACCTCCCGGGCAACCATGTCGCCGCCATGGGCGGCCTCGGCCACATCCCTGGATGTGAGACTCCCTGCCGCGACGCCCCTCAGGCTTGATTCACGCCCGGACTCAAGAAACCGCAATGCCGTAGCCACCACCCCTTTGGCACTGCAGTAAGTCTGGAGGCAGTCCTCGCGGCCACAGGCACAGCGGCGCCCCTCGGAGCGCCATGCCTTCACATGCCCCAGTTCCCCGGCAAAGCCACGTTGCCCATCCACCAGCTTTCCGTCGCACACGATGCCGCTGCCCACACCCGTACCCAAAGTAAGGAATATGATATCCCTGAGACCGCGCGACACACCGTAGCGCATATCTCCGGCCGTAGCCGCGTTGGCATCGTTGGCGATCTTCACCGGCAGCCCCGAAGCCGCCTCCATCATCCGCGCAAGAGGTATCGGCGAAGGCCACGGCAGATCCGTGGCCGCCTCAATCTCGCCGCTGCGGCCGTCGGCACATGGAGCGCCGATGCCTATTCCGGCGATACGCACCCCGCAACGCGCAGCCGCATCCTCCAGCCGGCGCGAGACATCGAGCACCAGTCCGCCGGCATCATCATATCCGGCCGTGCGCACAACATCCCGCCACAATATCCGGCCACTACGGTCCACCAGACCGATCACCGTATTAGTGCCGCCGATATCGATGCCGGCCGCACAGTCGTACCTGTCGTTTTTCATGGTTAAAGTCATCAAAATAGTCGTCCGGCCGCGGCAGTCGCTCCGACAGCGCCCCTGCAGCCAAAACCTTTCCAAAGGTAATCCAAAAAATCCGACTGTGCAAATCCCGCCGGCATATCATCAGCTTAATATATTAAAGCAAGAAAATCACCGGATTAAAAAAAGCCGAGGAGTGCGGCGCACTCTTCGGCTTTTTTGTGGTTGTCGCTTTGTTATCGGGCGGGATGCGGGAGGGCGGGTCGGCTGCGGAACTCGGAGTCGCGCAGTTTGGCGAAGGCTCGGAGGTATTTGCGGATGGAGGATACCATCTCCTGGGTCTCCTGGAGCATGTTCACGTAGACGTAGAGCACTGCCACGGTAGAGGTGTCGCCATCACGCAGCTGGTCATGGGCGCGGTGGTAGGTGTCGGAGAGTACGTCCTTTATCTCGTCGCAGTGGCGGCGGAGCAGTTTTATCGCCT
>URZG01000002.1 GCA_900552325.1 uncultured Porphyromonadaceae bacterium
GCCGTTGGCGGTGCCGGTATAGAGCACGCAACCTCGGCTGATTATGTCGGCATAATATTCGGGGATCGTTTCCTGATAGGGGGTGCCGGCAATGTTGAAGCTGTTGAGATTATTCTCCTCGTTCTCGGAGAGACAGATATCAGAACGTATCCCTTCCTCCTCTGCCAGCTGAGTGAGATACTTCATGCGGAGCGGTTCGGTAGGATTGGTGTTCTTCGTGATTTTATAGGGGTGATAGGAGCGAAAGAGGCGTCGTGTGCCAGGTACAAGACGGAAATTGGAGATCTCTTCCTGACCGGCACGGGTTGTGAGGTCGAAATCGTCGGCTGTTTTGAGAACATTGGCTGTGGCGCTGTTGGCCTTGATGGTCTCGAAGTCGTCGGAGGAGAATACCACTACATTGTTGTTGTCGCCGTTGCGGAATACGTATCCCTCGGGTATGAACGATCGGGAGGAGCCGTCCATATAGTTGCCGTTTACCACGAATTTGAATTCGGGCTGCCCGCTGTTTCCCGGCACCTTGACCACGTTGTAGGGCACAGTCACTGTCCAAGCCTTTGCGGTCTCGTTGTCGGCGAAGCAGCGCGCGCGGTCGGTATCGGAGAGTTCCACTGGTTCCACGGGAGCCGGATCAGCCCATGCCGTCTCGGTGAATGAAACGTTGTTGTGGAGAAAGTCATAGTCGATGACCGCCTCGGTGCATCGTTCGGATACGGGTATGATGCCTGTCACGGCGCCCATGTCGCTCTGGGAGTTCACGCTGCCGTAGTGGATCTCGAATGATTTGTCGTTGTTGAATGTCACGGTGGCCGTGGTATGGTAGTCGTCGCCGGGTGTCATAAGGACGGAAGAGCCGCCACCTATGGCGCGGAAGCCGGCAGACGAGGCGGCAGTGCTCTCTACCGAGGCATCGTCGAGAACGGCCACGCGAAGCCATGTGACGGCGGTCTTTTGAACGCGACCTTGCCGGGAGTTGTCAGCAGCGGGGCGGTCGCCGATTCTTCCTGCACGTTCCAGTAGCAGGTACCGGTGAAAGTGGCCGGAACTTCCTTTACGAGGAGGTATGCATGGCGGCGGGATCCGCTCTTGTCGGTATAGTCGTCGGATGAAGTGAAATTCACTGTAGGATCAATAACGGGATCGGTGCCGGTCTCCGTATAGAGAAAATTGTAGGCGCCGAATGCCGGAAGCGCCGCAAGGGTGCAGAGCGCGGTAAGTAAAATGTTGTTCATGTCGCTGTGAAATTAAGGTAAAAACACGGCGGCAAATTTAATTACACTTTAAGCGGCAGAATAACTGCAGTTAGAGCGATGAGTAGATCCCGGTGCATGGTAATGACTGGATTTACTGTTGATTAGGATCTCGGTCAGTACTCGTGAGGTTAGACCGTTCCAAGCCGTCAGGAAGAGGCCCTGATACTTCGGGAGCGGTCAGTAGGGCCTCGGCCTCGGCCTCGGCATAGTCAGTGATGAAAAGCGCTTTCAGACGGTTGCGGTAGTTGTAGATCGTCTGTGGAGTATAGTGCAGCATGGAAGCGATACCTGAAGTGGAGGTGACGCCCAGTTTCATGAGTGCCGGGATGCGGAGCGGTGCCGGAAGCTGACGGCTGTTCACGTCGATTCTGTCGCCGGGCCTTACGAGAGAGTTGTACTGTTCGAGGAAGTCGGGGAACAGGGAGAGGAACATCTCGTCGAACCGGGCGTAAAGTTCCTTCAGCTCGTCGGATTCTATGGAGTCGTCGCGTACGGCATCGGCCGCTTCGGAGTATTTCTTCACGGTCAGCAGCCGCGATATGTTCCTCCGGAAATCTGAAATACGCCGGATGTATCCGCTGTGGGCTTCGAATAGCGCCCTGATGTATGCTGCGCGTTGCGAGTTGGCACGGCTAAGGCGCCCGTTTGCGGCCGCGAGTTCGTCGGACTGCTGTTTCAGTCGCGAGGCGAGGCTTTTGATTCTGCCGTTTCTTCGCCGGGAGACGCGCAGGGCCAGCGCGAGCACGGCGGCCAGGGCGACAGTGACGGCCAGGAAGATTATGATGGCGCGCTCATGGCGCTCACGGTCAAGGTCGGCGGCGTTGTCGATGATCGGAAAGGCATCGAGAATGTATGGCGATATGGCAGCGGCGTTTCCGGTCTCCGCGTCTTTGAGGGCGGCGCGGATGTAGGAGTATGCCCGTCGGGTATCGCCCGCATCGTGGAGCGCTATGGCCAGGTCGATGAGTGCGTGCGAGTCTTTGCGGGCATTGCCTATATTTATGATCGAAGCGCGTGCGAGGCATACTATCTCGCTGTCGGGCATGGCGAGGTGATGGAAAATCCGTGCTTTCTTGGCCTGACGTGCCGGATGGCCGTCGGAGGGACCGAACCGGCGCTCCGTGCGCCGTATCTCGGCGAGGGCTTCCTTTCATCTGGCGGCATCCATCAGGCGCCAGGCTTCGAGATAATGATAGTTTTCGTCGGAGGGGCTGAAAAGCGCCAGCGAGGAGTCGCGGTAGGCCCTGGCACGTCTGGTATACAGCAGTTTGTGATCGCCGATGGCATCGCGGTCGGCAAGCCGCTGGAAAGTGGACTGGTAGAGATTATAAAGATATTTCCGCTGATAGGGCTGCATGTCGCCGCTCGGCTGCGAATCTCTCTCTGCCCGGCAGCATGCCGTCAAGTTTCCGCAGGAGCGAATCGGCAGGGGAGGCGCCTTCGAGCGGAAGTGCCGGCAAGAGGCCCAGCAGCAGTATCAGTATGTAGCGTAGACAGGTTCTGCTGTTTGTCGGCGGCATAGGTGTGGAATGGCTCCCCTTATCCTTCTGTTATTGGTTCTGGAAGGTATCGAAGATGGTGATGAGCCGGGCCAGTTCCTCTTCGTTGGCGAACTGGAAGGAGATGCGCCCTTTGCCCGATTTGTCGCAGGAGAAGTTCACCGGGGTGGCGAATACCGAGGAGAGGTGCTTTTTCAGCAGGTCGAAGTCATGCGAGGAGCGCTGTGGCGCTTTGGCCGAGGCGGGGGCGCTCTCAGGATTTTCAGCGGCCTCGCGAGCTTCCTTCACCAACTCCTCCACGCGGCGCACCGACAGCCCTTCCTTCAGGATGAGCTTGTAGATTTTGAGCTGGGCCTGGGGATTGTCGAGCGACAGCAGGGCGCGGGCGTGCCCCATGTCGACGCGCTTGTCGCGCAGACCGAGCTGCACCTCGGCCGGAAGACGCAGGAGGCGCAGGAAGTTGGCCACGGTGGCGCGTTTCTTCCCGACGCGTTCCGACAGCCGTTCCTGAGTGAGGTTGTACTGGTCGATGAGTTTTTTGAAAGTAAGTGCAATCTCTATGGCGTTGAGGTCCTCGCGCTGGATGTTCTCGATGAGGGCCATTTCGGTGAGCTCGGCCTCGTTGGCGGTGCGGATATAGGCCGGCACATCGCTCAGTCCGGCGATGCGCGCGGCGCGGAAACGGCGTTCGCCGGCGATGATCTGGTATGAGTCGGGGCCGGTCTTGCGCAGCGACAGGGGCTGGATGATCCCTAATTCCCTGATGGATGCGGCCAGTTCCTCGAGCGCTTCTTCGTCGAAGGTGGTTCGGGGCTGGTCGGGGTTGGGGGTGATACGGTCGAGTGGTATGTTGCTGATCGCCGACGAGCCGCGTGCGGGCACGTCGTCCATCGGGATAAGGGAGTCAAGGCCTCGGCCGAGAGCGTTGCGTATTGCCATTGTAAAGAGGGTGGTTAGTGGGGAATTAGCGTCTGATTATTTCTTTGGCGAGCATCACGTGCGAGGTTGCGCCGCGCGACTCGGGGTCGTACATTATTGCCGGCAGTCCGTGCGAGGGAGCCTCGGAAAGACGTATGTTGCGCGGAATCACGGTGTTGAACACCATGTCGCCGAAATGGCTTTTGAGCTCCTCGTAGATCTGGTTGGCCAGGCGCAGACGGGCGTCGTACATCGTCAGGAGGAATCCTTCGATCTCCAGGCCCGGATTGAGTTTCTGCTTGATGATACGTATGGTGTTGAGGAGTTTGCTGATCCCCTCGAGGGCGAAGTACTCGGCCTGTACTGGGATTATCACCGAGTGGGCTGCAGTAAGGGCGTTGACCGTGATGAGCCCCAGTGAGGGGGAACAGTCGATAAGCACATAGTCGTAGTTGCCGGCCACGGGTTCGAGCAGACGTTTGAGAGTGCGTTCGCGTTCGGGTTTGCCCACAAGCTCAAGCTCGGCACCGGCAAGGTCGATCCGCGACCCTATGAGGTCAAGCCCTTTTACGCATGTGGCTACCTGCGACCCGTCGAGGGGGTAGTCGTCGACCAGACATTCGTATATCGACGACTGCATGGAGCGGGGGTCGATACCGTAGCCCGAGGTGGCGTTGGCCTGCGGATCGGCGTCGATGATGAGCACCTTCTTGCCCTGGAGGGCGAGCGATGCGGCGAGATTGATTGTGGTCGTGGTTTTTCCTACGCCGCCTTTCTGGTTGGCGACAGCGATGATTTTACCCATAAAGTACGATGTTTGTAACCGGGCGGCATGGCATCAGTGGCTTCAGCGCCCTTAAATACATCGCAAAGTAAACTATTTGTTTCCACAATGGCGGCAGTGGTGCGCGGCTTTTAATCTTTTTTGTTGATAACTCTCACTTATTGTTAATAACCGGAGGGGCGGCATCACCTCAGGAGCTTTCCGGCAGTGAAATAAAGGCCGAACGAGAGCCCTACATTCCAGTTGCGGGCCGGATAGGAGAGGTAGTTGACGTAGCCGCACACACTGGCGAAAGGAAGATTGTAGACCAGGTCGAGCTGCCCGACGAACTCGGGATTGCTGAACCATCCGCCCCAGCGTGGAGTGATGTCGGTAGAGGAGGTCTGCTCGATGCGGCGCACGGGGAGGAATACGTTGGCGGTGAGACGCACCTGACCGTTCTTTATCGGCATCCATATCGGCGTGACTCCGGCTGCGATGAAGGAGTTGGCCCGGAAACGTTTGTTGAATACATTGATGGTGGCGGGGGTAGGGGCATAGGCGGGGGCGTTGACCAGCGACGCATAGTAGGTGTTGAGCAGCCCGCGTGTGGAGAGCATCACGTCGGTGCCGAGTCCGAGCGAGAAGTTGTCGGCTAAATGCATGTAGTAGTCGGCCAGCAGTTCGCCCTGTATCCAGCGTGTATCGTCGTCGTAGGTCATGCCGCTGTTCAGTCCGGTCAGTTCTCGGTAATGGTATTTGCCGAGCGATCCTATCACTGTGGTTTTCACCCGGTAGCCTGCCGAGGGGTAGCTCTGGTTGTCGAGGGTGTTGTATTCCAGGCGGAGGAGTGCCTGCGCCAGATTCACATAAGTGCGCACTTTGTCGGAAGAGCTGAAATCGCCCCGGTCGGAGGTATAGAAGTTGTGCCGCTCCTGGCCACCTCCCACGCCGATCTGTATCTTCCCCTTGCTGCCGAGCGCCCATCCGTAATACAGGCGTCCGAAGGCATTGTAGGTCGTGATGAAGGCCGGCGAGTTGTCCTGGTAGAAAAGTTTGTCGCTCTCATAGAATTTATGGCGCGAGTACACCCCCTCGAGATGAAATGCCGACGGGTGAGTGGAGGTCATGTAGAGTCGTCCGTCGAACTCGGCCGCCATGTAGTTCTGGCCGATCCACCCCATCAGGCGTGCGTCAGTGGAGCGGAACGACATGGAGGAATAGTCGGCGGAAAGAAATATGAAGGAGCTCGACGAGGAGGAGAGGTAACCTCCGGCTCCGACCGAGAAATTGTTCTTCACGTCGGCGTCGAGGTTCAGGGTAAAAAGCCCGTTGCGGCTGTTGTAGTCGGCCTGTGGCATGAGGTTGCGCAGCTGCCCGGGGGTAAGGGCGCGGTAGTAGGCCATCCTGGCCCGGGTGATTCCGAAGGTATCGGTTTTCTCGGGCTTGAAGAGATGCGAGAGGTATTCGTTCTGGGCGCGGGTGCCTCCTGTGACGTGCACGGAGTCGAACCGGACGTAGGGTGAGGCCGATTTGAACACCGCGCGGCGCAGCCGCCGGGTCTCGGCCGGTTCGCGCGATGTGACGCGGCTCTTGATGGAGTCCATCATCTCCATTGTGCGGCGGTAACCGATTTCATACAGTTCCTTCGCCTTCCCCCAGTCGAGAAGCGAGAACTCGCTGACATCCACGCGCACGTGAACACCCTCGTCGGCCGGGAGGCTGTAGTCCTGTTTCACCTGGGCCATGTTCTCGATGGTTGTGATGATGTTGTGGGGCTGGGGCCCTTTGTCGGAGGCATGGACGTCGACGCCGATCATTATATCGGGGGCGAAGTCCTCGCGCATCACATCCACGGGGAAGTTGTCGTACAGGCCGCCGTCATAGACGTATACGCCGTTCATCTTTATGGGCGCGAACACGCAGGGAAACGACATGGAGGCACGTATGGCGTCGGAGAGCTGCCCGGAGCGGCAGACGATTTTCTTTTTGGCGGTGATGTCGGAGGTGACGCAACGGAAGGGCACGAAGAGTTTGTTGAAATCCGAAGAACACTGCGCGGTGTATGCCGCGAAAAGATCCATGAAGGCGAAGTTCATCGGCAACGGGGAGATAAGCGAAGCCGGAAGGATGCCGGGGGTGGTATCGGCGCTGTCGGTGCGCGAGAGGTTCACGTTGAGCCGCGCGAAAGCCGGAGTCTGCGGCTGTCGCAGGAAATAGTAGGTCAGCGAGGGGTCTATCGTGCCGGTCGACCAGTAGCCGAAGCCTTTGGAGGCGATCATCTCCATCATCTCGGCCGGGGTGTAGCCACAGGCATAGAGGCCGCCTACGATGGCGCCCATCGAGGTACCGGCGATATAGTCGATAGGTATATCATTGTCTTCCAGAGCCTGGATAGCACCTATCTCGGCGATACCTTTGGCACCCCCGCCTGAGAGCACAAGCCCTACGGACTGTTCCGTGGGAGCCGGCACAGCCACAGTATCGGCCACGACGCACGCTGTATCGGCTTTCTCCACAGCCATAGCGGGGCCACCGAAGAAAATCAAGGCCGCCACGGCCAATGACAATCCCTTTCTCATAAATAATCAGTCAAAACGTTTTCCTTATAACACACCCGGCCGCCGGTTTGTTTTCATTCATGAATGATAGCAATCGTCTTCCCATCTGGCTACATTATTCCCGATATAATCCGATATGAGTCGGCCGTCAGAATTATTTCGGATTATATGTTCATGAAACCGTGGTTGCCATCTGAAATCAATATCATGTTTCCGCGCATATCGGGAAACATGGGCTTTGATAGACCCGACAACCACGGCCAGACGCGAATTATGGTGCGTTTCGGTCGTAGGGTCGCGACCTGTCGCGACTGCCAGGCGTGCAGTCTGGTTTAGCTGCCCGAGATTATTTGCCGTATTGGTTCTCGTCGGTTTTATTGTCACCACCGCATGGAAATGATTCGGCATTATTACGAACATAGGGATCTCGATATCACTTAGATGTTCAGAGATTGAGAGAAGATTCCGTTCCAGACACATTCCCAGTTCCGACAACTTCATTTCGCATTGAGAAATCGCCCCGAAATAATGTTGGCGGTCATGAGTGCATACCGTCACAAAGTACACGCCAAAATTATAATCATGAAATTTAGCGCGCGGATATTTTCTTGTTGGAATAGTTTCGTCAGTACAGAAATCCATTTGATACTAAACGGGATGTTTAATTGATCCGGAGAGTGATGGAAGCAATGTAAATAACCGTTTACAAAAGTACTGAAATATATGGAATAATTCGTAACTTTGCAGCAGAATATATCAAGTGAATTTCTCAATTTATCGGTCGCGACAGGTCGCGACCCTACGTCAGGGGAAATTTGTCGGTAATCTTAAAATTCAATCACTAAATAGATGCAGGAAAAAATCATTATCCTTGATTTCGGATCGCAGACCACCCAGCTGATCGGCCGGCGTGTGCGCGAACTGAACACCTATTGCGAAATCGTTCCCTACAACAAGTTCCCTCACGACGACCCCTCGGTTATCGGTGTAATACTGTCGGGCTCCCCCTTCTCGGTCTACGACGACAAGGCGTTCCGCGCCGACCTCTCGCAGATACGCCGCCGGCTGCCGGTGCTCGGCATCTGCTACGGCGCGCAGTTCATGGCTTACTCCGAGGGGGGCAAGGTGGAACCCGCCGCCACCCGCGAATACGGCCGCGCGCTGCTGGAGAAAGTCGACGATAACGACCCGCTGCTGGCCGGGATCAAGCCCGGATCGCAGGTGTGGATGAGCCACGGCGACACCATCACCTCTATCCCCGACGGTTTCAAGATCATAGCCTCGACCGACAAGGTGGCATGTGCGGCCTACCGCATCGAGGATGAACAGACATGGGGCGTGCAGTTCCACCCTGAGGTTTACCACTCGCTCGACGGCACCTTGCTGCTGAAGAACTTCGTGGTAGGCATCTGCGGCTCGCGCCAGGACTGGAGCGCCGCCTCGTTCATCGAGACCACAGTGGAGGAGCTTCGCCGTCAGCTGGGCGACGACAAGGTGGTGCTCGGCCTTTCGGGAGGTGTCGACTCGTCGGTGGCCGCCGTCCTCCTCAACAAAGCGATAGGCAAGAACCTCACCTGTATCTTCGTGGACCACGGTATGCTTCGCAAGAACGAGTTCCGCGATGTGCTCCGCGACTACGAGTGCCTGGGACTCAACGTTATCGGCGTGGACGCCTCCGCGAAGTTCTTCACCGAACTGGCCGGCGTCACCGAGCCTGAGCGCAAGCGCAAGATCATCGGCAAAGGCTTCATTGACGTTTTCGACGAAGAGGCCCACAAGATCGAGGATGTGAAGTGGCTTGCCCAGGGCACCATCTATCCCGACTGCATAGAGTCGCTGTCGATTACCGGAACAACTATCAAGAGCCATCACAACGTAGGCGGTCTTCCCGAGAAGATGAATCTCAAGCTCTGCGAGCCGCTGCGTCTCCTGTTCAAGGATGAGGTCCGTGCCGTAGGACGCGAGCTCGGTATGCCCGAACATCTCATCAAACGCCATCCCTTCCCCGGACCCGGTCTGGCCGTGCGTATCCTCGGCGACATCACTCCCGAAAAGGTGCGCATACTCCAGGATGCCGACGATATATTCATTTCCGGTCTGCGCGAATACGGACTCTACGACAAGGTATGGCAGGCCGGCGTGATATTGCTGCCGGTGCAGTCGGTCGGTGTGATGGGCGACGAACGCACCTATGAGCGCGCCGTGGCTCTCCGCGCGGTGACCTCCACCGACGCCATGACCGCCGACTGGGCGCATCTCCCCTACGAGTTCCTTGCCCATGTATCGAACAAGATCATAAACCATGTACGCGGCGTCAACCGCGTGACCTACGATATCTCCTCCAAACCGCCGGCCACAATCGAGTGGGAATAATCGACCGACTCTGATCTCAGCCTAAATTTATAAATCTTATAAATTTTATAAGTTTTATAAATCTTATAGAAACAATGCAGGGATTCTTAAAAATCGCAGGCGACCTTTCACGATGGAACATCTATCGTAAGGCCGCCTGTGTTTCTGATGTCACGGAGATGTTTATAAGGCGTGCCTTTCCTTATTCCACTCGGACTGTCGACCAGATGAGACAGGCGGCCTGCAGTTGTAAACAGAATATTGTTGAGGGCGTTACAGATTCTACTGTGTCGATGGAGATGGGTATAAAACTTGTCGGAGTGGCGCGGGGATCGCTTCGCGAACTCATGGAAGACTATATCGATTTTCTATATCAGAATGATTTGAAGATCTGGAATCTGGATGAGCAGGTCACGCTGCGGGCCAGACGTTTCTGTAAGGTATGTGATGATCGGACGGAGTTCAGAACGAAGTGTATGGCTTGCAATGATGAGACTGTAGCCAACATAATGATTACCGAAATCCGCCAGTTGGATGCCATGTTGGCGTCTCTTCTCGATACGATGGAAGAGCAGTTTCTGTCGGAAGGCGGTCTGAAAGAGTCAATGTACAAGGCACGCCTGGATTGGCGTAAAACGCATCTTGGCTTTTAAGCAGCAAAGAGGTTATTAATTAACAAATTAAATCAATATCATTCCGTTTTTCAATCTTGATGGAGCGGGAATGATTATGTAATTCCGGAATTATGAGAACAATAAGGATTTTAGGGGCGGCTGCGGCGATGATGGCGGGCGCCATGGGGCAGCAGGCCGCCGCGCAGGCCACGCTGCCGTTCGAGGCTGCGGCTCCGCAGTGGACAAAGGTTGCGGTGGCTCCCGAGGCCGGCGCCACGATGTATCAGAAAGCGGTGGCTTCGTCGCCGACGCTGGTGTTCGATTTCTTCAATGCCGACGAATACGAGCCTACGACCTATCTTCCGTCGTGGAGCAACACCGTGAGCCGCGCGCATGCCGAGCCGCGTCCCCTCAAAGGTGCCGCTCCCGTCCTGGCCGAGAAAGCGGGCTGGGTAGAGGTCGATTATGTTCCCGAGGTGGAGCACAAGGGATATTCCTATAAGGTATGGGTGCCGGCGAAGTCGGTGACCGTCAGTGCTATTGCCGCTTTGCCTGCCGATGCCGACGGGCTGCGTCTGTTCTCCGACGGCGACCTTGCCGGTTACGGGCTCTATCGACGTAACGCTGAGGGGGATAACGCGCTCTATCTCGGCCGTGTGTCGGGCAACATGCTGGTATGCCCCTACATCCTGGAGTCGGATGCCGCTCCCGCTGCACTCTCCGCTGAGGAGGTTGTGGCGCTTCTTCCCGCAGCCAAGCCGGTAGCCTCGGGCCAGGCGATGGTTGTCTATGTTCCCGAAGGGGGCGCCGTCACCTCGCAGTGGTGGGTGAAGTGATATTGGGGCCATTTGACGCCCCGGCAGACGCCTGTGTTGAAAAATTTATTTGGCGGTTTGCCAAAAATGCGCTACATTTGCCGTGCGTTTAAAGCGCAATAGAATTCTATTAATTTCAACGTTTTATATTACAATGGCTTACGTAATTACTGACAAATGTGTGGCTTGCGGCACCTGCCTGCCCAACTGCCCCGTTGACGCTATCTCCGAAGGCGACATCTACGTTATCGATCCCGACACTTGCATCGAGTGCGGTACCTGCGCGGAAGTATGCCCCTCCGACGCCATCATCCCCGGCGAATAAGCCAGGCGTCAGTAGCTTAAATTACAACAAAAAGGCGCTGCCCACTGTGTGGGCGGCGCCTTGTCGTTTTTAGCAGGGTGGGTCAGTCGTCGATGCAGATAAGAGCCACGATGAACGCGGCGGAGAGTACCCCGAAAATGATGCGTTTGTAGAGGGGGATGGCCTTGTTGTCGCGGTTGCGCATCTCGAAGGAGGCGAAGCGGCAATAAAGCAGCACGGCGAACACCTCTGCGGTGATAATCACGCCGGTCCATACCGCGTTGATTTCCGAGAGGAGCAGCATGGTCGACTTCACTGCCGTCTGGAGTGTGGAGAAGAGCCACAGCACCAGGGCCGCGGCCACGACAAAATACAATGACCCCCACGGCCAATCCTTTTTCGGCTGATACCGGAAAGTTCTCAAGGCCGAGCATGTGGCCGAGTAAAGCATCCAGATCATGAAGCCGCACACCCACAGGGTGACCAGGGCTTTCCACACCGTTCCCGGCGTTATTTCAGGCAGCACTGTCATAATACGTCAAACAGTTTTTTATAGTCAGAATGGTTTCTTTTTGTGTAGCAGAGAGAAAAGAGTGTGCATGAGCAGGCACATCCCGGCGGCGATGACCAAGGTCCATGTTATGCCGAGCGACAGCACGAAGTTGACGGCCTCGGAAATATTCGCTACCGATTTCTCTCCTCCCATTATTCCGGATACAAATATTACCGCAAGAATCACGGCTACACCGGCAACAAGAATTTTACGTAAATCCTTTTCGCGGCAGATCCTGATAAAATAAGTGATCATGAAATAAAGAAATGCCGTATTAAGCGCGATGCCGAAAATTTCAAACGCGTATAACAGATATGTTGATGTCGGTTGCATCATGGCGTGGAGATATTGGGGAGGATTCCAATCAGTTTCCGGCTTTACAGCTCCAGGTGTTGTAGCGGCTCCACCACAGGCGCATTATGAGTGAATTTACTGCCACTATGGCTGTGGCGATGACAAAACTCCATACGTATCCTATGGCGGCAAGCCATACGAAGGCTTCGGTAAGGGTTTCCTTTATGCCGCTCAGGACGAATAGCGCCAACGCAACCAGCACGGCCTCGAAAAGCGCCGACAGCAGTATGGCTTTCGGCGAACGGCTCCTGACACTGCGTATAACATTATTGGCTAAAAAGGAGCAGACGCCTGAAACGAGGATAGCAAAAATAAGAAGGCTCAGCAGCATGAGCGCGATTTTTCCAATTTCGGGATTCATAGTGTTATTTTTACAAAATTAATAAACAAAATGTAATTATGCAACAAAAACCGTTAAATCTCCGCATTTTTGCTCCATGAAGCGCTTTTTGGATTGTATGTGGAGATTCTGACTTAAAATGAGTACCCGAATGAGAGGCTTAGTCCCTGCGAGTGACCGCGTTTAGGAAGCATGTTGTTGAACTGAAGTTGGTAGGACGCTGTAAATGTATAATGGTCTAAGACCTGAACCCCACATTTTGCTATACCTCCGGCTTGAAAACGTTTGACGTGGATTCCTGTTTCGCCATCCTCGAAGGGGTTGCCGGTATCTAATTTTATGTCGGATTTTCCGGCTTCCACTGTTGTGAACTTTGAGGCGCCTCCAAGGCCGCACGATACATAGGGTCCTATGCCTACGAAAAGATTGGCAGCTCGGCTCATACGGAAACTGTAGCCCACGGTTACAGGCAGTTCAAGATAATAGGGCGTTACGTTCTGGATGAAAGTCTGGCTACCAGGCACGAGTTCATGACCGTTTCCAGAAGGTACGAGATAGCCCCATGACGATTTCCATGGTTTTGATGTGAGCAATAGAGCGCCGTCAACAAACCAACCTTTATTGAAATTATAGCTGACTGTAGGACCGACGTTGAACCCGGCACGAGTTGATAGTTCACCCTCTGCATCTGCTGGAAACGAAAGGTTGACACCGGCTTGCACACCGAAGCGCACGGGCTCTGCCGCGAAGGCTTCGGTTAACGAAGCCATAATGACGCCTGATAAAAGTATGAAAATTCTTTTCATAATGGAAGGCTTTTGATAATTGACAAATTTAAGGAGTTTTATTTATTGAGCCAAATTTATCGACGGGTGCTTTTAAGAGAACTTTAACTTTAAACCTTAAAAACACCGTCGATAAGTGTTTTGAACACTAGAATGGGGTCAGTTTATTGGTTTTAAACTAACAGTCATTTTCCGTGATTTGGAGGTTGAGAATTGAGGTATTTTTACCCCATCCCTTATTTCATATATGGCACTTCCGTCGGGATTATAATCTGCGGTCATGTCTGTCCAGGTATCTATAGTGCCGGCAACGTATTTGTTATAGGTGCCGTGTCCGAGCATAACTCGCCTAAAGTTTTTCTTGGGGCGTTTTAAATAATACCAAAAATATGATGGAGCGTCAACTAACCCCGACACGCTGCCTTCAATCATATAATCGCGATGGTTATCATCCTTCCATCCATACCACATTTGTTTTCTAGTATTCATTTGGACCATAATTTCATGCTGATGCCCACGATAAGCAAAGCAATGCACCTTTTTACCGCTTTTAGGACTGTAAGAAACGGAGTTTAATTCTGGAACTTCAGGAGTATAAATATAATTGCCACTTCGCGACATAGCGGCATCAGCCTCAGAAAGTTGCCCGGATGTATATTGTTTGTACACTTGGCCATCTACAACATATTGCAGATTGTCGTTGACGTAATATGTTTCCAAATCATTATCCTCCGGCACATAGAGGTTTAGATCTGTACTGTCTTGGCTGTTAGTAATGAGGCGCCCGGAGTACTTCTCAACAAGAGCGTTGTATTTCTGTCGGAATTCGATCTCAGACTTGCTTGAAGATCCTATGACCTCCAGCTCTTCATCGGCTTCGTCCGCGATGGCGTATATCGTCCGAACACCAACAGACTCTATATAGCTTAGCCTTTCAGTTGGGTCAAGGGTTGAAAGGTACGCCTTATGGCTATCAAGTGCCTTTTGAGAACTGAAGGAAAGAGCTTTTGATGCTCCTTCATAGTCTGCGCGGCTTTTTGGGGAAATCACTTTCCCGTCCTTTATCCAAGCAACGGTGACATTGGAAGACGTTTTTCCTTTATTCGGGTCAAGATCTTCGTTGGAGCAGGACGCCATGGTGGCAGAGAGCACGATGGCGATGGCAGCGAGAACTGCGGTTTTGAATTGTTTTAACATAATGTGATTAGTTGAAAAGTGAAGTTGTTAAGTATGAGATATGAGTTATTTGAGTACGAGATAGTGTTATTCCACGACTGTGATACACTCGTAGGAGGATTCTGCGGTGGTGACGGTGATCTGCAGTACACCTGATACATCGCCGATATATTGGTAGGAGGTGCCGTTGGCTGTTGTGGAGTAGGTGCACTGGTCTCCGGTGACAAGGTCTTTGCACTTTACCTGCGCGGTGCCCTCGAATTCGGAGAAATCCAAAGAAAGAACACCATCACCGATCTCTCCTATAAGTTGGGAGCCGGAGTCGGTAGGTCTGTTTTTTGAGGGAGTGGATTTTCTGAATTCAAGTGGCCGCGTGCGATTGGAGGAAGACTCGTTCTCTGCAAAAAGACCAGAATTGACTGTTGCGAGCAGCACAATAAGAAGAAGTGATTTTTTCATTGCGGTTTTGATTTTGTGCTGCAAAATTAGTTCGTTAATGGTCGTGGTAACAAGTATTCAAGGCAATATTATTATTACATTTGATTCTATAACATGATAATATTCAGATGTTTACGCAGTGCAATAAAATCGAAAATCTTACAAGGCTTAAAGTCCTGATAATTTGCAGAGTCTGAATGATGTTGTAATGAAAAAAAAAGATGATTTAGATGATACCCCTATAAATCGTCGAAAGCAGATACAAAAAAATCCGCTTTTTCTCCCTGGTATTTTTTTAATCGATCCTTTAGACGTTTCTTTTTGACGTAGAAGTTCGACAGATTTATTTTGCAGACAGTACAAATTATCCGAGGAGAAAACCCGGCTTTGAGATAGGAAAGGAAAATAAAATCATCTTCTTTAAATGTATCCAAATTACAGCGTAAATCAGCGATGATATTATTGTAAGTTGAATTTACTTCCTCTTCAATTTTAGCGATTGTTTTTGGTTGCGATAGTTTTTCAAGTTCAGTTTGTATTCGGCGATAGAGCATTTTTTTTGCTGATTCAGAATCGGAGGACTCGTAATATTCTATACATAGCTTGTTCAGTGTAGAATGTTTGGAACGGAACAAAGAATCAGTTGTCTCTATCAGTTTGGAAAGAGAATTCTCCTTTTGTTTTATAATAGACTGTGCTTCAGAAATTGTAGATTCCTGAAGTTTTATTTGTTTAGTAAGATTATTGGTTATCTGTTCTTTATCTCGAAGTTGCTGGGAAATCTTTATTATGTCGGAGATCAAGGCATCTCGTTTATCCCTGATTTTTTGATTTCGCAAATAGAATAGATATATAGTAAAGATACAGATTATTACTATTATAGAGAGGACTATAATAGTAATCAATCGATCCCTTTTTCTTAATTGTTGGGTAAGATTGGACTTTTCTATGAAATAGGTCGCCAATGTATTTCCGAATTGTTTGCTTAGCATTTCATTTATTGCATTGTCTTGCAACAAAGAAGCGCTATCGGTCATCTTCAAGGCATTGTGAAAATCTCCACGATGCATATATAGCGATTTCATTCCATTATAATAGGAAATCTCGTGAGGATATTTTCGATGCAGAATATCAAGCCAGTAAATTGCCGAGTCAACGTTGTTCTTTATCAGATAGGCTTTTGCAAGTCGGTTATATCCAAAAGCCGAACATCCGTATTCCGAAATGGAGTCAGCTATTCTCAGTTTGAGGATAGCCTTATCATACTGATTGAGTGCGAAGAGGCATATTCCTTCATTTTCATTGAGCTCTTTGACAAAAAGCGGTGATGGATCTGGATTTAAGAAATGTTCCTGTCTGGAGAAATCAAGGCAATACTGGTACTTTCGATTGTTTATCAGGCATGTTGTATATGATACGAGTGCATAATCACGATGTAAGGTATCCTTGGCCTCGGTGTATTTATCAAACGCTATTTTCCGAGAGTCAAGTTCGGAAATCACATCGTTCATGCCGAAGTGTATCTCTCCTGCTAATTGATGAAGGCGTCCTTCATACAATGGATGTTTTTTATCTTTTATTACATCTAACCCTTCCCAAACACTGATCATGGCAATGGGATATTCCTGATTATATAGGAGTCTGTATCCGTTTTGAATATAAGATTCAACAAGATGCTCCCAATCCTTTGTTTCCGAATAATATGATATGGATTTATTTATAAGGGAATCTGTAGGTACAACTATTTGTTCGCGGTTATGTATCCGTGTGGCGAGGAGGTAGTAGAGGGCGCGGGAGGCGGGGGTGCGGAGGGTGTCGGGGGAGATGGCGTGGAGGGATATGGCGGCGCTGTCGGGGTAGTCGTCGATTATGGTTTCGATGGCTTCGAGGCGGGGAAGCGCGGGGTCGGGTGCTTCTTTTTCTTTTTTAGCGCAGGATGTGGCGAGCAACGCGGCTGTGGCCAACAGCAGCAGGGAACGCAATAGGCGCGATATGTGTGGAGTGGAGCAGAGGGTTTTCATGGGGTGAGAGGCCGCAGGGTGGTTGCGTAGGCAGCCGGCATTTGTGTGCCGGCTGCCGGGTGTGTGATGATGTGCGCGATGGGGGACTCGACCCCCCACGACTTGCGTCACCAGATCCTAAGTCTGGCGCGGCTACCAATTACGCCAATCGCGCATTGCCGGGGCTGTGGCTGCGGGAGGTGCCGTCCCCGGTTATGTTGTCTGTTCCCGGATCTGCCTGCGGGGCGATCGGGGTGTGGATCAGTCGATGAGACCGTGACGGCGGAACACCTTGCGGAACTTGTCGAGGGCGAATTCCACCTGTTCCTTGGTGTGGGTCGCCATCAGCGAGAAGCGGATGAGGGTGTCCTGCGGAGCAACGGCGGGGGTGACCACGGGGTTCACGAAGAGACCCTCGTCGAAGAGGTCGCGGGTCACGCGGTAGGTCTTGTAGTCGTCGCGGATGTAGAGGGGGATGATGGGGGTGGAGGTAGTGCCTATCTCGCAACCCATCTCACGGAAGCCCTCGAGGGCGAAGTTGGTGATTTCCCAGAGGTGCTCCTGGCGTTCGGGTTCCTGCTCCATGATGTCGATGGCCTTGAGGGCTGCGGCTGTGGAGGCGGGGGTGATGGAGGCTGTGAAGATGTAGGAGCGCGAGTGGTGACGGAGGAAGTTGGTGATCTCCTTGTCGCAGGCGATGAATCCGCCGAGCGATGCGAACGATTTGGAGAAGGTACCCATGATGAGGTCCACGTCGTTGGTCACGCCGAAGTGGTCGCAGGTGCCGCGGCCACCTTTGCCGAACACACCGATGCCGTGGGCTTCGTCGACCATCACGGTGGCGTCGTATTTTTTTGCGAGGCGCACGATTTCGGGGAGATTGGCCACGTCGCCCTCCATAGAGAACACGCCGTCGGTGACGATGAGTTTAACCTTGTCGGGGGCGCAGCGCTGGAGCTGCTTCTCGAGGCTCTCCATGTCGTTGTGCTTGTATTTGAGCACGGTCGAGAAAGCCAGGCGCGAACCCTCGATGATGGAGGCATGGTCCTGCTCGTCGCGGATGATGTAGTCTTCGCGGCCGGTGAGGCAGCTCACCACGCCGAGGTTCACCTCGAAGCCGGTGGAGTAGATCATCACGTCCTCTTTGCCGATATACTCGGCGATGCGCGCTTCAAGTTTCTTGTGGAGGTCGAGCGTGCCGTTGAGGAAGGGGGAGCCGGCGCAGCCGGTGCCGTATTTGCGGGTGGCCTCGATGGCGGCCTCTTTGATTCGGGGGTCGCTCACCAGACCGGAATAGCAGTTGGAGCCGAACATGAGCACTTTGCGGCCTTCGATGATTACCTCGGGCTCCTGCTCGGAGGAGATGGCGCGGAAATAGGGGTAGACGCCGGCGGCTTTGGCCTCCTGCGGGGCGGTATATTTGGCAAGTTTAGCTTGAAGGAGCTTCATTTATCTTCTGATTGAAACCTGATATAATTGTTTTAACGAACTATTGCTAAAGAAAGCTGCAATTTCTGAACGCGACCGCAAAGTTAGCGTTTTTTCCTGAAACGGCCAAATTTAAATGGCGAGTGTGAACTGGGGGCAGACCACGGGGCGGCCGCCGAACTCCTCCTTGTGGGCGGTCATGCCGGTGTTGAGATATTGGCCGCCCCGCTCGTTGGAGGTGCCGAAATCGAACCAGCGGTAGCCGGGGCAGAGGTCGGTTACGAGTGTGTGGTAGATGGCGTCGACGGCGTAGATGTCGAAGCCCTCGGCGTTGGCGGCGGCGTACTGCAGGTGCAGCACTCCGCTTTCGGGCATGAGGTACACCACGGCGCCGGCTATGACGCGCCCTTGGCGCCGGGAGGTCAGCAGGAGGATGTTGCGTGGGAAGCGCCGGGCGAGGAGGCGTATCTCCTCCAGTGTGTGCACCGGGGTGGCGTTGTGGCGCGTGCGGCGGTCGTCGACTATGATCTGCCAGAATTCCGCGGGGTCGGCGGCGGGGTGCACGGTGATGCCGTGGCGCTCCATCCGGATGGCGGCGCGCCTCATGAGGCGCCGTAGTGCCCCTTCGGGGAGGGGCACTACGGAAGCAATGTTACAGGCTTCCATCCGCGCTCCGGCGCGGAACATGGCGTAGATATCCTCCTGCGCCGGCAGGCGGTGGTAGATCGTCGGCACGGCCTTGTATATAAGGGTGTGGAAGCCTTCGTCGGCCAGGCGGGGCCGGATGGCGTCGAGCCATTCCAGGGGATATTGCGTGCGGCTGTCGGGCGCCATCACAAAACCGCCGTAGGTGAGCCCGGCATGCGACGAAAGCACTCCGGGCCCACCTACGGTGGCGGGCAACAGGGCCGCGAGGCGGCCGTTGCGACGGATTACCAGCGAGCGGTCGGGAAACCGGTCGGCGTGGTAGTCCATATAAGGTCGTGTGAGGAGGAACGTGCCGTTCTTGGAGGCGCCCACGAAGGCGTCCCATTCCTTTGCCATGGCGGGGTTATATGGCTCTACGGTCCACATTCTTCCCTTGGCGCGGGTGGTCGGGGATTATTCCTCCACGCCTGCGATGGCGGGGTCGATGAGGATTCGGCCGCAGTACTCGCACACGATGATCTTCTTGCGCATGCGGATCTCGAGCTGTTTCTGCGGGGGGATGCGGTTGAAGCAGCCGCCGCAGGCGTTGCGCTGGATGTAGACCACGCCGAGACCGTTGCGGGCGTTCTTGCGGATGCGCTTGAAGGCGTTGAGGGTATAGGTGTCGATTTTCGGCTCGAGATCCTTGGCCTGCTGGCGGAGGCGTTCCTCGTCCTGGCGGGTCTCGTTGACGATCTCCTCGAGCTCGGCGCGCTTCTCGGCGAGCACGTGCTCATGGTCGGAGACCTTCTCGCGTGTGGCCTCGATGTCGTGCTGTTTCTGCTCGATCATGCGGGTGTACTCGCCGAGGTGTTTCTCGGAGAGTTCTATCTCGAGGGTCTGGAATTCAACCTCTTTGGAGAGGAGGTCGAACTCGCGGTTGTTGCGCACGTTGTCGAGCTGCTCCTTGTAGCGGGCGATCTTGGCCTGCGACTCGTTGATCTTCTCTTTCTCCTGGGCGAGTTTCTCGCGCAGCTGGGCGATCTCCTGCTCGTAGTTGGAGATACGGGTCTGGAGGCCGGCCAGGGAGTCCTCGAGGTCCTTTACCTCCAGGGGGAGCTCGCCGCGGATAGTCTTGATGCGGTCGATCTCGGAGAGGACTGTCTGGAGCTGATAGAGCGATTTGAGACGGCTCTCGACGGAGAGCGCTTCGGGTTTATTCTTGTCTGTTGCCATATCTATGGTTCAGTAATATTTTACGGGGTTTGCCTCGTCGGAGGACTTGCAGACTGCAAAGTTAGGAAATTTTTCTGTAATAGCGCGATAAAAAATTTCTTTCGTGCATGCTTCGGTCTCGTAATGGCCGGCGTCGACGAGCATGATGCGCCGGCGTCCTACGTCGTGGAAGGTGTTGAACTTGCAGTCGGCGGTGACGAGAATCTGCGCGCCTTTGTCGTATGCCGCCGGGAGCAGATCGGCTCCGGCGCCTCCGCACAGGGTCACGCGCCGCACCTCGAAGTCATCGGCCGGAGGGGCCGAGAAGCGGAGCGCGGGGGTGCCGAAAACGGCCTTTACCCTGTCGAGGAACGCGCGCCAGGGTATAGGAGAGGGGAGGGTGCCGGTCACCCCGAGGCCGGAGGCGTCGTCGAGCACGCGCACATCCTCCAGGCCCAGCATCCGCCCCATCTCGAACGACACGCCGCCGGGGGCGCAGTCGCACGAGGTGTGGGCGGAGTACACGCTGATGCCTGAGGCGAGGGCTTTGACCAGACATGAACCCACGCGGTCGTCACCATCCACCACCTGACGGGTGGCGCGGAACAGCAGGGGATGGTGGGCTATCACCAGGTTGCAGCCGCGGCGCACGGCTTCGTCTAGGATGGCCTCCGTGACGTCGACGCACAGCAGGGCGCCTGTGCAGACGGCTGCCGGGGTGCCGCACTGCCAGCCGGAGTTATCCCAGCTTTCCTGCCCCTCGGGCGGACACGCTGCCTCGATGGCGGAGATTATCTCGGCGTTGGTCATTTCTCCTTGAGGTCGAGGGCGAGCTGGAGCTCGTCAAGCTGCTTGGGGTCGAGAGCGGAGGGGGCGTCGAGCATCACGTCGCGGCCCGAGTTGTTCTTGGGGAAAGCGATGCAGTCGCGGATGGAGTCGAGGCCGGCGAAGAGGCTCACCCAGCGGTCGAGCCCGTAGGCCAGTCCGCCGTGAGGGGGAGCGCCGTATTTGAAGGCGTTCATCAGGAAGCCGAACTGCTCCTGCGCCTTTTCGGGTGTGAAGCCGAGGATCTCGAACATCTTGGCCTGGAGTTCCGAATCGTGGATACGGATTGAGCCGCCGCCGACCTCCACGCCGTTGACAACCATGTCGTATGCGTCGGCGCGCACCTCTTCGGGCTTGGTGTCAAGCAGTGGTATATCCTCCTCCTTGGGGTGGGTGAAGGGGTGGTGCATGGCCATGAGGCGCTGCTCCTCGTCGCTCCACTCGAACATGGGGAAGTCAACCACCCAGAGGCAGGCGAACTTGTTCTTGTCGCGCAGGCCGAGCTGCGAACCCATCTCCAGACGCAGCTCACAGAGCTGTTTGCGTGTGCGCATGGCGTCGTCGCCCGAGAGGATGAGGATGAGGTCGCCGGGTTCGGCGCCGAAAGCCTCCTTCATCTTCTGAAGCACCTCCTGCGGGTAGAATTTGTCGACCGACGATTTTACGTTGCCGTCGGGCTCCACCCGGGCGTAGACCATACCCTTGGCGCCGATCTGCGGGCGCTTGACGAACTCGGTGAGCGCGTCGAGCTGTTTGCGGGTATAGTGGGCGGCACCCTTGGCGCAGATACCGCCGATATAGGCGGCGTTGTCGAACACGCCGAAGCCGTGGCCCTTGAGGATATCCATCAGTTCAACGAAGCGCATGCCGAAGCGGAGATCGGGCTTGTCGGAGCCGTAATATTTCATGGCGTCGGCCCAGGGCATACGGATGAAGGGGCGGGGGAGTTCTACGCCGCGCAGCTCCTTGAAGAGGTGGCATGCCATCCCCTCGAAGAGGTTGATGATGTCGTTCTGCTCCACATAGCTCATTTCGCAGTCGATCTGTGTGAACTCGGGCTGGCGGTCGGCGCGCAGATCTTCGTCGCGGAAGCATTTCACGATCTGGAAATAGCGGTCCATGCCCGATACCATCAGCAGCTGCTTGAGGGTCTGGGGCGACTGGGGGAGGGCATAGAACTGCCCGGGATTCATGCGCGAGGGCACCACGAAGTCGCGCGCCCCCTCGGGGGTGGAGCCCACGAGCATGGGGGTCTCTATCTCGAGGAAACCTTTGGAGTCGAGGTAGCGGCGCACCTCCATTGTGAAGCGGTGGCGCAGCTCCAGATTGCGGCGCACCGTGGCGCGGCGCAGGTCGAGGTAGCGGTATTTCATGCGGAGGTCGTCGCCGCCGTCGGTGTCGTCCTCAATGGTGAAGGGGGGCACCTCCGAGGGGTTGAGCACCCTCAGGGCCGATGCGATGATCTCGATGTCGCCGGTGGGGAGGTTGGGGTTCTTCGAGGAACGTTCGGCCACGCGCCCGGTGATCTGCGCCACGAACTCGCGGCCGAGGTGGTTGGCCTCTTCGCAGAGGGCGGCGTTGTCGGCGTTGTTGAACACTACCTGTGTGATGCCGTAGCGGTCGCGCAGGTCAACGAAGGTCATGCCGCCCATGCGGCGCACCTTCTGTACCCATCCGGCGAGAGTCACCTCCCGCCCTGCATCGGCGAGGCGCAGCTCGCCGCACGTATTGGTTCTGTACATTTGTCAGGTGATTTTATTTTTTGCAAAGTTAATAAGTTTTGGCGGGAAATCGGAGGGAAATATGTAATTTTGTGGGAAATGACCCGAATCATAACCTTACTGATACCATTGTTGCTGGCGCTCGCGGCGTGTTCGCGCCGGCCGCATGCTCCCGGGAGCATGGCGATGACCTCCGGCGAGGCCATCGCCTCACTTGACAGTATGATGGCTCTCCGGCCGAACCTTATGGCGGCCAAACGCAATGCCATTGACTCGTTGTGGAACCTGAGCCGCGGCGCCATAACGCCGCGCGAGCGTTTTGACGTCCTCGAGAAACTTTTCCGGCAATACCGGTCCTACTCGATGGATTCCATGCTGATGGTGGCACGGATGTGCCGTGCCGAGGCGGAGGCGCATCTCGGCGACTCACTTTACTGGCGTGCCGTAATCATGGAATCGGAGGGACTCAAGGGACAGGCGTCCTACTACGGCGCGCTGCAGTGCCTCAACAGTATCCCGCCCTATTGGCGCAAGGTTTTCCGCCAGTCGCTCATGCAGCGGTATATCTCCATATATTACTCACTTTCGGAATACACTACCTCGCATGAGGATTCGGTGCGCTACACGTCGTTGCTGGAGGCATACCGCGACACGGTAATCTCGGAGGCGCCTCCGGGGTCGGTGACGCGCCGGCTCAATCTGGCGGAGAAACTGCGTGTCGGGGGCGATCCCGCCGGAGCCCTGGCGCAGATGGACTCTCTGCGTGCCGGCGCGCCGGGCGGGATCGATCCCGGGGTGGAGGCCTTTATCCGCGGCAGGTGCCACGAGGATCTCGGCGACATGGAGCAGGCCAAAACCTGCTTCGCCGTGGCGGCGGCCTATGACCTCTCAAAAGCCGTGCGTAAATATGAGGCGCTGCAGGAACTGGCGCGTATCCTATCCGACGAAGGCGATCACACGCGTGCATATAAATATATAATGTGCGCCATTACCGATATCCAGGCCAGCAATGCCCGCAGCCGTTTCCGCCGTCTGTCAAATTACCAGCCGATTATCGCCGCCTCCTATGCCCAGGCGCAGGAGCGCTCAAATACTGCCAAGACCGCTCTACTGTCGCTTGCGGCTGTACTTTTGGCCGGCCTTGTGGCGGCGCTTGTGTTTATACGGCGTAAAAATCTCGGGCTGGCGCGTGAACGGCGCGACCTTCAACAGAAAAACTGCGAACTCGAGGAGCTGCGCTCGCGCCTGAGCGAAGCCAACCGCTCGCTCGAGGAATCGGCCAAAATCAAGGAGGACTATCTGGGGTATCTCTTCAATCTCTGTTCTGAGTATATCGATTCGCAGGAAAGTTACCGCAAACAGTTGCACCGGCGCCTGAAGTCGGGCAAGATCTCGGATATTGACGCGCTCCTTGCGGTGCCCCAGGGTGGCGAGCACCTGCAGTCGTTCTTCAAGAAGTTCGACGCCATCATCCTTGACATATTCCCGGATTTTATCGAGAAGATCAACGCCCTGCTCAGCCCGGACTACCAGCTCAGCCCGAAGCCCGGCGAACTGCTGTCGCCCGAGCTGAGGATTTACGCCCTGGTGCGTCTGGGTATGACCGACTCCACCCGTATCGCCGCCTTCCTGCGGTATTCGCCACAGACGGTATATAATTACCGTTTCCGCGTGAGGTCACATTCGCTGCTGCCGAAAGAGGAATTCCCCCGCGCCGTACGTAAACTCTGATTGTGCAAAATATCGCATGGTGGCCGTGACGGCATCATGCTGTGGTGATTCAGGCTACATGTCGGCCTGAATCGCAGTTTACTTTTATTGTCTTCATGTGGTAATTCTTACTGCAGATTATCAATTTGTTACATGTTTTAACAGCTTACTTTACCGCTTACTTTGCCTTTATTTCGTGTTTTATGCACATTAACTTTGCACCTGAATCATTCACCTCGATACTTTCGCTATAACAAATCGAATCATACCTTAAATTTTATCCACGAATGAAGACATTCATCAAACTCCCGGCCAGGACCGTGATGGCGTTGATGCTTATGCTTACGTCAATCTGCGCGCTGGCTCAAGTGAAGGTCCAAGGTCTGGTGGTAGACCCCCAGCAGGAACCTATTATCGGCGCCACCGTAAGGGTGAAAGGCACCTCACTCGGCACCGCTACCGACATCGACGGCAAGTTCTCGCTCGATGTGCCCGCTAAGAATTCCACCCTGCAGATATCGTACGTGGGGTATCTCCCTGTAGAGATTGCCGCCGACTCCCCTGAGGTGACAAAAGGAATTGTGATGAAAGAGAACAACGAGGTTCTCGACGAAGTGGTTGTTATCGGCTACGGCCGCGTGAAGAAATCCGACGCCACCGGTTCGGTAACGGCTGTGAAGCCCGACGATTTCAACAAGGGTAACCGTACCTCCGTGCAGGAGGCGATGGTCGGCAAGATCCCCGGCGTGAGCGTTGTGACCAATTCAGGCGCTCCCGGTGCCGGCGCCACGGTGCGTATCCGTTCGGGCGCCTCACTGTCGGCCTCCAACGATCCTCTGTTCGTAGTCGACGGTGTGCCCATCGACAACTCCACCATCGAAGGAGCCTCCAACCTTATCGGCGGTATCAACCCCGAGGATATCGAGACCTTCACCGTGCTGAAGGACGCCTCGGCAACGGCCATCTACGGTTCGCGCGCATCCAACGGCGTTATCGTGATAACCACGAAGAAAGGCAGCGACAAACTCAAAGTCACATACAACGGCTCGTTCTCCGTATCGCATAAGACCAAGACCCTCAAGGTGCTTGACGCCGATGCTTTCCGCGCTTTCGTTCCCACGGTGACCGGTGTTCCCCAGGATGCTGTCTACGGTACGTCCAACACCGACTGGCAGGACGAGATCTACCGCGCCGCCTTCGGCACCGAACAGAATGTGTCGGTGGCCGGTAACGTGAAGCAGATCCACACCCCTTTCCGCGTGTCGCTCGGTTATACCGATCAGAACGGTATCATCCGCAATTCGCAGTATCAGCGCTTCACCGCCGGTCTGGGGCTCACCCCCAAACTTCTCGACGACCATCTGAACCTCAATCTCAACGCAAAATTCTCATACGAACACAACCGTATGGTCGATAACGGCGTGGTGACAAACGCTCTGCGCTACGACCCAACGCGCCCGGTGAAGACCGGCTCGTCCACGGCCTCCACTGATCCCGGTCTCGGTTATTTCATCTGGATGAACGGCAACTCGCCAATGGCTATCCAGACCGACAACCCTGTGGCACAACTTGAGCTCGAGGACCGTCTCAACAAGGTGGTACGTTCTATCGGCAATGCCCAGATCGACTATAAGATCCACGGCCTGGAAGATCTCAGCGTGAACCTGAACCTCGGTTACGATATTCTAACCTCGAAATATAACCGCAATGTGCCCGAACTCGCCGGCATGATGTACACCGATAATGAGAAAGACGGCACCGGTCTGGCGTACAAATCGACCCAGGACAAGAGCAACCTCCTCCTTGACGCATACGCCAACTACCACCATAACTGGGGCGACAAGCATGATTTCTCTGCAATGGCAGGTTACGGATGGCAGCACTTCTGGCGCCGTTATGACGCTACCGAGAACGATCCCTACGGTGAACAGATCTCCACTCCCAAGCATTACAAGACGGAATATTACCTCCTTTCGTGGTACGGACGTCTGAACTATTCCTTCATGGACCGCTACCTGCTCACCGCCACTCTCCGTGCCGATGCCTCCTCGCGTTTCTCCAAAGAGAACCGCTGGGGTTACTTCCCCTCGGTGGCCCTGGCATGGCGTATAATTCAGGAGCCGTTCCTTCAGGACCAGACAACACTCTCCGACCTGAAGCTCCGCGTGGGCTACGGCGAGACCGGCCAGCAGGATATCATCAACGACTACCCCTGGATGACCACCTACTCCATATCCTATCCCGAATCGTCGTATCAGTTCGGCGACCAGTGGTACCAGACCTATCGTCCCAACGGCTACGACAATGATATCAAGTGGGAGACCACCCGCACATGGAACTTCGGTCTTGACTTCGGTTTCATCAACAACCGCATCTTTGGTTCGGTCGACTACTACCGCCGCCACACCAAAGACCTGCTCAACACCATCAACGTACCTGCCGGCGTGAACTATGCTCCCGTGATCACCACCAACATCGGTTCGATGGACAATGAAGGTGTCGAGGTTGCCCTCAACTTCGTGCCTGTATCCAGCGGCGACTGGGAATGGACCATCGGCCTGAACTATACCTGGCAGAAGTCGAAAATCACCAAACTCAACGTTATCGACTCCGACAACAACTTCGTGAACACCGGCGCCATCTCCGGCACAGGCAAGTCCGTGCAGATGTTTATGGTAGGCGAGACTCCCTACACTTTCCTTCTGGCAAAACAGGCTTATGACGAGAACGGCAAACCCCTCGAAGGGCAATACATCCAGCCCGACGGGTCCGTATCTTCGGCCGAGACCCGCGTGAACACCGGCAAGAGCGGTCTACCTTCGCATCTGCTGGGCTTCAACACCCGTGTCAGCTGGAAGAACTGGGATCTCGGTATCGCCGGCCACGGCTCTTTCGGCTCATGGGTCTACAACTATCTCCGCGCCGACCAGTATCTCACATCCACCTATTCCGATCAGGGCAGTTTCTCCAACATCTTTGTGTCGACCGCCGAGAGCGGCTTCGAGAACCAGCAGCTCTATTCCGACTACTGGCTTGAACGCGGTGATTTCTTCCGCTTCGACAACATAACGCTCGGCTATACTTTCCACCGCCTCTGGGACAAGCGCTCATCGCTCCGCGTGACCTTCGGCGTGCAGAACGTGGCCACCATCACCTCCTACTCCGGTGTGGATCCCGAAATGTATTCGGGCAACTCCTCCTGCCCCGGTATCGACAAAGAGGTTTATCCGCGTCCGCGCACCTTCACCCTCGGTCTTAACCTTAATTTCTAATCAATCCAAAAGAAAATTTAAGTCATGAATAAATATATCAAACGGATAACCGGAGTTGTCGTGGCTGCGGCAGCGATGCTTGCCGGCAACACCTCCTGTACCTCCGACCTCGACACAATGCCGCTGGACAACAACCAGCTTGTGAGCCAGCAGGTATATTCCACTGCCGACGGCTACATGGGCGTACTTGCCAAATGTTACGGCAACCTCATTCTCACCGGCCAGCAGGGGGGCGGTGGCGGCGACGGCGACCTCGAAGGCGCCAACGAGGGGTATTCCGGCTATGTGCGCCTGCTGTTCTTCCTCGAGGAGCTGTGTACCGACAACTTTCTGATGCCTTCATCCTCGAACGGTCTGCGCCACTGCCTCAACCTTGACTGGGATGCCTCCAACGCTCCCGTGGTGAAATGGACCTATCAGCGCCTCTATATGGGTGTGGCCTATTGCAATGAGTTTCTGCGCGAGTGCACCCCATCCAAGCTGCGCGAGCGCGGCCTCTGGGACGAACTCGGTCCCAAATGCAACGAATACCGTGCCGAAGCCCGTATGATCCGCGCATACTGCTACGCTCAGCTGGTGGATCTCTTCGGATCAGTGCCTATCATAGACGAGACAGTAGGGCCCAAAGACCTTCCGGTGCAGTTCTCGCGTAAAGAGGTGTTCGATTTCACCGTTGCCGAACTGATGGAGATTTCCGGCGAACTCGGTTCCTCCGAAGAGGTGCTCGCCAATCCCAAAGCCACACTCTACGGTCATGTCGACAAGGTGGCCGCATGGTTCCAGCTGGCCCGTCTCTACCTCAACGCCGAGACCTGGGGATGCGGCAACCACTATGCCGATGCCTACAAGTACGGCCACAAGGTGCTCGATTCAGGCGCCTATCCCCTTGACAAGGACTATCGCCATATCTTCCTGGCCGACAACAACACCTGCACCGAGATTATCTGGCCGCTCGTGCAGGACGGCGAGAGGG
>URZG01000003.1 GCA_900552325.1 uncultured Porphyromonadaceae bacterium
CGCGACCTGTCGCGACCGCAAAATCAGACACATTTGAAATATCTCACTTTGTAGTGGTCACGACCCTGCAAGGTGAGAACTCTATAAATAAGAGGAAAAATCTATCAATCATTATTTCATTATTTCTTAATCATAAGATACGAAATAATTATTTGCAAATACTAACCCTATTCATTAACTTTGCGTCATTGACAAGAATTCCAACCAAATTCAGTCTGACTGCAGCCAATAAACAATCTCATAATGAAAAAACTCTTGATATTTGTAGGCCTACTGTCGTTGCTCAGCTTCATGAGCTGCGACAATGAACCTGTCGCTGCAAAAAACGAGACTTCGCGCAATTCCGGCGCCAACGAAAAACTCCGCTCGATAGAGGAAGCCATTGACATTGCCAACTCTTCGGCTTCTCTATTTTTCGGTTCAGAAACCTCACGCGGATATTCTCCCCGTAAAGCGGGTGAAGTAAAGGTGATACGTGGCAAATGGTCACGCAGCACCGACTCTGATACCCTTCTGTACATAATTAATTACGAGGACTCGGCAGGATTCGCGGTGATAGCTGCCGACCGCAGCATAGAACCTCTCTTCGCTGTTACCGAATCGGGATTCTACGATGGAACTGAAACCGGATGCGAAGGCTTTGACCTGTACATGGATTTAGCACTCGAATTTGTTCGAGTTGACACTCTAATTCCCCGTGTCCCTGGACACGGAGGCGACAAACCTGTGCCCCCCAGTGGAGGCAATACACGTGATACAACCGGTCTCATAACGGTTTATCCAGGTGGAGAGGGTGGAGGTAATACTCCGCAACCGAATCCCGGAGGCACACCCTATCAGACCCGCGAGACCGATCAGGTTACATGGATCGTAAACCAGAAAGCCAAGATTACGAACCGCTGGAGCCAAGAAGATGTGGAGGAGCATTATTTGGGAGATTATTGGGGGATTTATTGCAAAAACAAAACGGTTGGATGCGGCCCTCTTGCAGCCGCTATGGTAATGAGCTATTATGAACGCCCGACGCAATTCAGCGGGAGTTATTATGAAGAGTACCGTAATGGTCAATCCCAAGGGATGAAGGTGCAGGAGTTCTCTGTGGACTGGTCTCTGATTAAGCGTCATAATGTCCGTAAGGATCTATACAACATGTGTGGTTGTTATGACGGTACCACAACGCATAATATGATAGCACGCCTGGGGCGCCATATCGGATTTATCGCACGGGCAAATTATAAGTTCGGGAATCCCAATACAACAGGGGTAACTATGGATAATTTACGCAATGCGATGATACACTACGGTTTTAATTGTGAAAAGACAGCTGATTATAAAGGCGAAAAACTTGAAAATATAGGAACCGGCGTGGCTATAATAGGCGGAGACGATTACTCCAAGGGTCATGCTTGGGTTCTGGACGGAGTTAAAAGATACCGCACAGTTCACACTGTCTATTATCGCGAAAAAGATTCAGATCCTTGGAAAGTAATGTCAAGGAATTCCTCATTGCTCCATTTCAACCATTTTAATTGGGGGTGGGGATATGCATACGTCGGATGGTTCAACGATAATGTATTTCAAGGAAATCTGTGCTCAAATCCTGACCCATCATCTGTTATGGGCGGAAATGCAGACAACTACAACCACAACGTCAAATTCTTCATAATCAGATAGCCTATGGATTTTACCAACTTCAAACTGAACCGCATAGCCGCCCTCCTGTTATGCTGCTTAGCAGGGCTTTTTATGATTTCCTGCGAAGATGAGGACGGCATTTTTAAAGGGGAGTTAGTGATGAATTTCGGCGACGGCAATAACGGCGACGGCGATCTGTATCGCGAGATTCCTGCCGAGGGTGGATCAATAACTCTGTTAACGCCCGACGAAAGTGCCAATCTCTGGAATTTACAACCAAATTTTCTGATAAACCGGCCGCTTGAATGGTTTGTAACCAATCGAGTGGAAAATACTAATCTAGTTTTCAATAGATTTTTTCGTACAGGGCTGAATAACATCATAACGGAAGCTTATGATGGGACGGAATTTTATATATTCGTCGATGGCTACAAGTACCCGGATAAAAATTTCAGTAATGGAGTCTGGAGTATTCCGCTGCTTCGCGACATACGCAAATTTCATTACGGCGAAGCCGACTGGCTCAAGGTCAGATTTTTTACTGACAACAAAATTGAAGTCGAAGCCGCAGCCAACGACACCGGCGAAGACCGATACATCTCCTTTATATACGATAGTTCCAGCCCAGATGGCAGGACGTGGCAATACGGCTCCATCGAAGTGAAACAGCCCGCATTAAAATAAGTAACCAAGAAACGCCTGTCAAACGCGCCTGTCTGTAGGGACGCTCCGTGGAGCGTCCGCAAATAAACCGCCGGCTAACAGCGCCAGACACCGGACGCTCCGCGGAGCGTCCCTACAGCACACCGGGTTTCACCAATGGATATTTTCTCAATTCTACTGCTTCAACCGTTTGTTAATTCAACTCCATATTTCAAATGCCTATGCGTACCTTTACTCTATTAATTGGATTGCTGCTCTGTTTCATTCAAGGTGTATATGCCGAAAATATTCCGGACGAAAATTCACAGGCAACCGATTCTATCTCAGACCAGGCTTTAAAAGAGGTGGTTGTGGAGCATCAGACAGTGAAACGTTCGGCCCAGGGAGACTTAATAACCATCACGAAAGATATGCGCCTGGGGACACGCAACACCGGCGAACTGCTGGGCAATATCCCCGGCGGCATGTATAATTCCATCAACCGTGCGCTCACATTCTACGGCTCGTCAAACATAATAGTGCTGGTTGACAGTATCGAGCACGATTTCAGCTATATCACACGCATGAACCAGAACCGTTTCGACAAGATCAACATAACTTACAATCCTACAGGGAAATATCGCGGCTATGATGCAGTGATAAATCTTAAAACGCGCCCCCACTACAAAGGGTACGACGGAACGGTTTCTTTGGACGGGGCCATATACACGGGCAACCGTAACGGCAACGGCAATGCGTTGGGATCGGAATCCACCACAGGTCAGTTCACCTACACTTACGATAAAATAAACGTGGGAGGTCAGCTCAACAATTCCTGGAGTAAAGAAGGCTCCACAACCTATTCTGAAGATTATTACCCGCTTAACGGAATAAGGCAAACCGTACTACATACTCCCCGCAACCATCCGGCAACGGTATCGATCGATCGCAACACCTCGGCCAATGCGTTCATCGACTATCATATCGACGACAATAACGTCATTGCGGCATCATACTTTTTACGCTTCGGTGATTCCGATTCCGACACCCGCTACCGTCTGCAGGTGGAGGACTATAACCGCAACACAACGTCAATAAACGAACTGCACTCCAAAAGCCACACCCACAATTCACTTAGCCACAACGCCGTGGCTTACTACTGGGGCAACGTGCGCAACTGGCGGCTGCACGGCTATGCAAGCTACAACTCCAACAGCCATGACTCATACAACATAACCACCCGAAATAAATTCGAGGTGACCGACAACCGCCACGTCACCACCGACAAGGTGTGGGGCGGCGGACAGGTATCGCGGAGCTTCGGCAATAATGAATGGACCGCTTCGGCAAGCTACTTCTACAACCGCAACTCGCACAACCAGTATGCCCTGGCCGACAACCGCAAACTGGCACACAGTGTCGACATCAACCAGTTTCCGGAACTGAACCTATATTTCAATCCTGACGGTTCACCCTGGAGCCTGTCGCTGAGTGGTGGCGTACAGCTATATCAGAACAGCGCCGACGGCAAGACCTACCGCGACGCCAACCCCTGGGGCGGACTACAGGTGTCATTCAATCCGTCGAGCAAACTATCCCTACGATTCAACTACCGGTCAGGCAATATGCAGCCGGTACTGTCACAAATCGAGAACTACGGCGCCTTCACCGACTCGCTGGAATACCATTGCGGCAACCCGGCACTGAAACCGGGCTTCATGCACATGTTGAGCCTCTATACGAATATCAACCGGATCATTTCGTTCAAACTCTGGGCCAATATCACTCCAACTGACATGCGCACGTTCGTGTCCACTGGCTACGGACTGCGTCCCGACGGCATTGATGGCCCTTTCGTGCGTTACGACTGGGTGAACAGCCGCCGCAGTGAATGGGGACTTACGGCCTCGTTCAACCGTATCTTCTTCAACGCTTTCCAGGTAAACTGCTCGGCAGGATTTACGCAGTATTACCAACGCTACAAGAATTCAAGCAACCGCCGCACATACGCTTTCGGCTCAATGTTTCTCAAATATTTCAATGAGCCCAAGTCAGTCACTGGCGCCCTGATGTACGATTTAGGGGGCAATAGCGGAGTGACTCCGCAGTCTGTGAACTACGGTTATTACGACAGCCTCGCGATATTGATAGCCAAAGAGTTCCGCTCACAGTGGGGCATACAGCTCAGTTATTACCTGCCGGTACATTTCACAAAATGCGAAAGGACAACAGTATTCAACTCCGAACCGCTGGTAGGTCGGGCTTGGAACAATAATGCATTACGTTCCGACAACTCTTTTGTGCTCTCGGTCTACTACCAGTTCTCCGGCGGAAACAAAGTCCGCAGCTTCAACCATTACGAAAGATAATTAGCTGATCTATCTCAGCATCAGTTAACCTCAACGAGTATCTGTATGAAAAAACCATATTTGTCAGAATTTCCCTTGATATTCAGCCTGGAAAAGTCTATTAATCCCATTGTTGTATTTGTGCTTACCATAGCGCTGATGCCGCTTTGCGCCTGGGGGCGCACGGTGTCGGGCACGGTTTACGCTGAGAGTGATACGTCGGCGGTAGCCGGAGCTTTATGCGAGATAAAGATGCAGGGTCAAACGGTGACGCAGGGCACCACCGGTCAAAATGGCTCATTCGCTTTGGAACTAAAAAGTGATGAGGCAGCAGACCTCACCGTCAGCCTCACAGGTTTCAACCGTACTGAAGTGTTTATCTCAAAGGGGAAAAAGGATATATCGCTCGGCCCGGTATTTCTCTCGGACGCTGTAACTCTCAAAGAAATGACTGTAGAAGCCGCGCCGATAGTCTCCGCCAACGGCCGCACCATCGTCTACCCCTCGGCCGCCGATGTGAAGGCCTCGTCGACAGCACTTAGCCTGATGCAGAAACTGCCGCTGCCGGCGCTGAGCATCAACCCTATCAACCGCACCATGAGCGTTGACGGAGCCACTCCGGTGATACTTATCAACGGTGTACCGTCAACGATGGACGACTTCAATGCGTTGCAGGCCAAGGATGTGGAGCGAGTGGAATACACCATGATCACCCCTCCGCGCTATGCGGCCGGAAGCAACAGGGGATTTATAAGCATCACTTTGAAAAAACGCAATGACGGGGGGACTTTTTACGGATGGACCCAAAGTGCTTTTACCACAGGATTTCTCAACGGCACTGTAAATGCCTCTTATCATCAGGGACCCTCACAGTTCTCGATACGATACAATCCCTCGTGGCGCAATTATCAAAATGTCTACGACAACTCTACGGAGAGCTATGTGGCCGATGATTTCCGGGTGGATATCAGTCATTCCGACCGCAATCCGTTCTACTATCTCGATCAGCCGATAAATCTGAAATACGTTTACCAGCCGTCAGCCAAAACACTTTTTTCGGCTACTTTCAACGCCGATATATTCAGAAATCGCCGTCGTATGCTCGGCACGGACGAGGATTCTTTTTTCGGTGATTACAAAAGTTTCCGTCGCTCCTCGTCAAAGAACTTTACTCCGTCGCTTGACCTTTATCTGCGCCATGATTTCGACAACCGTAATACTCTCGAGGCCGAAGTGGTCGGGACTCTCTCGAATCAGGATTACCGCTTCATGTCGCAATACGACTACTCCAACGGCACTTCAAATGAATACACTTCGGATGTAAACGGACGTCGCCGTTCGCTGATTACAGAGGTCCATTACGGACATTCGTTCTCAAACCGTACATATTTCAACATCGGATTCCAGAACAGTATCTCGCACAACCGCAACACTTACCTCGACAATGATTACTCTCCGGTTCTGACCGATAACAACAACTACCTCTATGCGAGCCTCCAGCAACAGGTCGGCAAAGTATTTGTAAACCTCTCCACAGGCATGAAAATGATATGGATGAAAAACGACTTCAACAAGCGCCATTTCATCCGTAACCTATCTTCAGTACAGGTACACTGGAATATCAACCAAAAGTGGTCGATGGGCGGCCAATTCTCCTATCAGCCCGGTATACCCGGACTGACTGCGCTTACCGATTATCCCCAGCAGACATCACCCTATCTTATCAGCAACGGGAACCCCGACCTGAAAGTATCGAACTACTATCGCACGATGGTCTACGGTTCGTTCAATCTTCAGAAATTCTCTGTCACGGCACGACTGGCCCATTATATCAACCGCGACCTCGTATGCGATGTGCTTTCATATCTCGGAGACCACACATTTCTGTCACATGCGGTGAATTTCCATGGTACTGACGCCACTTCGGCAGTGTTATCCATGCGACTCAATGATTTCCACGGATTCGGCTTCAACCTCAACGCCTATTATCAGTATTTCAATTCAAAAGGCGACGGATGGAAGCACACACTGGGAACCTTCTCGGGAGACATCACTGTATGGTGGAACAAAGGTCCTGTCACAATATCCTACTGGCATAAACTTCCGGGCAAGAACCTGTTCGCCCAACGGGTGAGCAAGGAGGAAAACGGAAACACCCTGTCAGTGGAATACAAACCAAACAAACACTGGGTCATCGGGGCCTCCATGATGTACCTCTTCATGAAAAAAGGATCGGAATATCCCTCCTGGGATTATGAAGCATCCCATCCCTCCTACAACGAGCGGTATATAAAGGACAACGCCAATATGTTCACCCTGTCGGTAAGTTATTCCGCCGACTTCGGCTCGATATTCCGCACCTCACGCCGCTCTCTCAACAACTCCGACAACGGCTCCTCCATCCGTCAACTCTAAAAAGCCCCTGATTATGCCCCGGTTCAGATTCGTGCGTCAGCGCGACGCCATGCAGTGTGGCGTGGCGTGTCTGGCGATGGTGTGCCGGATTCTCGGGCGACAGGTGAGTCTGGAGACGGTGGCGGCGCATTGCGGCGCCACCGTACAGGGGGTATCGCTCAAAGGGATAGCCGATGCGGCCGATGATCTGGGGCTTGACAGCGCGGCGGCGCGCATGACACTCACCGAACTCGCCGAAGCCCCCCTACCGGCCATACTGCACTGGAACCAGAACCATTTCGTGGTGCTTTACCATATAAGTCGCCACGGCACCCGCTTCCATATCGCGGACCCCGGGAAAGGGAAATATACGTGCAGCCGGGAGGTGATGGAGAAGCACTGGGAGGCTTCGGGGCACAACGAGACCAATCCTCACGAAAAGAAGGGGATCGGGATGATGTTCGAGCCCCGCGAAGAGTTTACCGCCCGCGCCGACGAAGAGAGGCAATCGCGCCGGTCGATGCGCTTCCTTTTCCGTTACATCAGGCCGTATTACAGACATCTCGGCCTGATTCTGGGGGGACTGCTGCTGGGGTGCCTGCTGCAGCTTATCATGCCGTTCCTCACCCAATGGATTGTGGATGTCGGCATAACGGGCGCCGATCTCGGTTTTATCTGGCTCGTGCTTCTGGGCGAGCTGATGATAGTGCTCGGGCGCACGGCCACCGACTTTATCCGCTCGCGGCTGCTGACCCACATCTCCATGCGCGTGAACCTGTCGCTTGTGCGCGACTTCTTCATAAAGCTGCTTAAACTGCCGATGGGGTTCTTCGACACCAAACTTATGGGTGACCTGCTGCAGCGCATCGCCGACCACCGCAGGGTGCAGAGCTTCCTTACTCAGGAACTGCTCGACATTGTTTTCACTGCCCTGAGTTTCATAGTGTTCGGCAGCGTGCTGCTCATCTACAACCGATGGATATTCCTGGTGTTTCTCGCCGGAAGTATTATTTACGGTGCATGGATAGCATGGTTTCTGCCGCGCCGCAGAGTCCTTGACTACCGCCTTTTCGAGGCGCAGTCAGTGGCTCAGAACCGCACATATCGCTTCGTAACCTCCATGCAGGAGATAAAACTGCAGCAGTGCGAGCGCCGCCGCCGCTGGGAATGGGAGGACTCGCAGGCCGACCTCTTCGAAATCGATCTGGAAAACCTGCGTCTGCGGCAGACGCAGGAAGCAGGCTCGATTTTCATAAACGAGGTGAAAAACATTGTGATAACGGTGCTTGCAGCCGCATGTGTGATCAACGAATCGATAACGCTTGGCGCCATGCTGGCCATCCAGTATATAGTAGGGCAGCTCAACTCGCCGGTGACACGGATAATGAGTTTCGTCTACACTCTCCAGGACGTGAAAATATCGCTCGAGCGCATCAACGAGGTACACTGCGGTCCAAACGAAGAGAACACCGTGCGTGCTCCGCTCAAATCATTTGCCGGCGAAAAATCAATAACCATTTCCGGACTGAACTTCAGATATGACCGCCACAACCCGGCCCTTACCCTTGAAAATATCAATCTGGTCATTCCCCAGGGGCGCACAACTGCTATCGTAGGAGCTTCCGGATCGGGCAAGACCACCCTAATAAAACTGATGCTCGGCTACTATCCCCCCGAACGAGGGGAGCTGCTTGTGGGAGGAACGCCACTGGCCGACTACTCCATGAGGTGGTGGCGCTCGCATTGCGGCGCCGTGATGCAGGACGGAGTGATTTTCTCGGAAAGCATAGCCCGCAACATAGCGGTCAACGATGCGGAAATCGACGACGAACGTATGCGCCTGGCGGCCTCCACCGCAAATGTGGCGGAATGGATAGAATCGCTGCCGCTACGTTACGACACCGTGATAGGCCCCGACGGGCTCGGTATAAGCCAGGGGCAGAAACAGCGCATACTGATAGCCCGCGCAGTCTACCGTAATCCCGACTTCATCTTTCTGGACGAAGCTACGAACTCGCTCGACGCCGCCAACGAGCGCGCCATCGTGGAGAACCTTGCGGGATTCTACCGCGGACGCACCGTAGTGGTCGTGGCTCACCGCCTATCCACGGTATGCCACGCCGACAATATTGTGGTACTCGATCACGGACGCATCGTCGAAACCGGGTCGCACGAGACTCTTACAGCCCTTCGCGGCAAATATTACGAACTTGTGAAAAACCAGCTTGAACTCGGCTCATGAAACAGAGAAGCTCAACACCACCTACCGTTGACGAACACCCGGAACCATCCCCGAAACTCGGCAAACTTTCGGGCCCCCTGCCACGCGGACTGATAGTGGCGTCAGTAGCCGTGCCCGTGCTGACCCTTCTGTTAATCCTCCTTGCCACAGCACTGCCCTACCCTCCCGATCCCTCGCGTTCGATCATACAGCACCTCTTAGGTTCATAAATCATACTCAGCCACCATTCACCGGTTGAGAGTAGGGTACTCGCAACAAACAGCGGATGCAAAAAACGGGGCGGGGAGGGGGCCGGTGTTTCGGATTTTTGCTATTTTTGCAGGGAAAAGGATTTTGCATGAAAAATAGAATATGAAGAAACACCGCTTTTTTAAGTTTTTCGTTCTTGTGGCCGTTTTTCTTACTGCGGCACAGCTCCGGGGCGCCGACAACGACACCCAAAAGTACCTTGATCTTGTAGGTGAGGCCGACTCGGCCGTCGCCGCAGGCGACCTCAATAAAGCTCAGGAGTGTTATGTGGCGGCTATGCGGCTGCAACCCGACAACCCCTCCAACCTGCTTCTCCTCACAAACTTGGGCATAGTACAGCACCGCGCCGGCGACAACACCAAGGCGCTCGAGACGCTCACCCAGGCCCATGAGATCGGTCCCAACTCCGTGACGGTACTTGCCAACCGCGGACAGGTGTATTACGACATGCAACGCTACGACGAGGCCCGTGCGGACTTCGACCGCGTGCTCGAACTCGACTCGCTGAACACCACAACGCTTTTCAACCGCGGATATATGCGTCTGCGCACTGGCGATACCGAGGGTGCGGAGGCCGATCTGCGCCGCCTCTCCGAGCTAGCGCCCGACGACTACAACACGGTAGCCCTCCTTGCGGTGATGTACTCCAACACCGACCGCCCAGCCGAGGCGATACCGTTCTACACCAAACTGCTGGAAAAGAAACCGAAAGCCGACACCTACGCTGCCCGTGCGATGTGCCATTTGGTGATGGAAAACCTCACGGAGGCCTCCGAGGATATCGCCGCCGGGATGGCACTCGAGCCCGATAACGGCGAGCTTTACTACTGCCGCGCCTATCTCAACCGTCTGCGCTACCTTGACGATGATGCCCGCGCGGATGCAAAAAAAGCCGAGGAACTCGGCATCGACCCCGACCGCATAGCGCTCCTTTTCCAGTAAATTCAGGCAGGAGGCAAGAGGTGAGAGGCAAGAGTAGCCATCCGGATCAGCAACTTAAAAAACAGCTATGGCAGTTACATGCTACTGTCGCCGGATGGCTACTCTTGCCTCTTGCCTCTTGCCTCTCACCTCTCGCCTCTTGCCTCTTGCCTCTCACCTCTCGCCTCTTGCCTCTCACCTCTCGCCTCTCACCTCTCGCCTCTTGCCTCTTGCCTCTCGCCTCTTGCCTCTTGCCTGAACAGGTATGCCAGGAGGTCGCGCTGAATGGCAGAACCGGAGAGATGGCAGGCACCGAGATAGATGGCGGCGCCGCAGAGGGCCTGCAGGAAAAGCTGGAGCCAGGGGGAGGATATAACGAGGGTTATGCCCCACATCGGCACCATAGCGGCTGCGGTAAGGAGCATGTATGGAATGGAATCGCGTAGCAGCTGCCACATCGGGCGCCCTGCCACGGGCGCCGTGGCACGCAGCATGGCAAGCCACGTCAGCCCCGAGGCCAGGAGCTGCCCCCACAGCAGAATCTTTATACCCCACACAAGATCCGACTCATAGCTGTCGGCGATCCACGGATAGGTCACGGCAAGGAAGAGTAGCGCGGCGCCGTCGCGCAGCAGCTCCATGCGGAACACCAGACGCGTGCGCGCCCTTGCGATGGCGAAATTGTTGTAGCCCGCGGTCAACACAGTGAAAACGCCTCTCAGCAGAAGGATCTGAAACAGCGGAATGGAGAAATCCCACTTCGTGCCGAACAGCGCATGAAAAATCGGCGCGGCCATCACGAAAAGGAAACCCATGCAGGGGAAAAGGAGATAGGATGTGGAGCGGTTCATCTTAGCCGACACGCGGGCGAAACGCGCGTTATCGTCCTGCACCTCCGAGAGAGTGGGAAGGAAAGCCGAGGTGAGGGTCTGCGATATGGTGGTAATCCCCATCTTGCTCCACTTGTCGGCCTGGGTGTAGTATCCGAGAGGGGCAAGGCCGGCCCGGTAGCCTATAAAAAAAGAATAGATATTCTGAAAAACGGTGTTGAGAAACGAGGTGGCCATCATCCCCGATCCCACCGAGAAGAATCCGCGCAACGACGTCACGGAGAAACGCCATTCCGGGCGCCATCCCGAGGTGATCCAAAGCGTAAGACTCTTCACGCCAGCCACCATGATAGTCTGCCACACTATGGCCCATGCGCCGAAGCCGGTGACCGCCAACGTTATACCCGCGATAGCGCCCGCGAAGAGTCCAAGCGAATTCGCCGCCGCCACCGGCCTGACGTTCATCTCCTTCATGAAACGGTTGGTCTGCACGATGGCCGAGGCATTGAGTATGAAACTGAGGAACATCACACGGCTCAGCGCCACCAGCCGCTCATCGTGCTGGAAAATATCGGCTATGAGCGGAGCGCAGAAAAACAGCACCACATACAGCCCCGCGGCCACCGCGAGATTGAACCACAGCACAGTGGAATAGTCGGTGCGTGTCGGGCTCTTGCGCTGCAGCAGCGCGTAGGAGAATCCGCTGTCGACCAGCAGCGACGCGAAGGCCTGGAATACCATCACCGCCCCCACCAGACCGAAATCCTCCTGTGTCAGCAGATTGGCCAGCACCACACCGGTGAGCAGATACAGTGCCTGCTGCGAAACCTTGTCGATAAGGTTCCACTTCACGCTTTTGGCCGTAAGGGACTTCAGTCCCGGCCTTTCATCATTCTGCGGTGCTGCCACTTCGGTGGATTACTCGTATTCTATCTCCTCGTCGGAGGGCATGGGGATCAGCTTCACTCCCACGGCATAGTTGCGGATCTTGCCCGGAGTACCCTTGTAATAAAGCTTGCCTGGGAACATCCCCTTTATTATCAGTTCATCCACGGCCCATACGCCGGTAGTGCCTTTGCCGAAGAATTTGCATGAGGCTTTCTGTGCCTTGAGTCCGTCGGCACTGATCACCCCTACCCCGGTGTTGCCCAGCACCACCTCGCGACACTCGCCGGTGAGAGTCAGCGTGCCGTTGCCGGTCTTGATCGCGCCGTCGACTTTGCCGCAGTCAAGGCCGCGTACCGCCAGTTTGCCGTTGCCGATCAGAGAGGCTTTGAATTTGGGAGTGGCCTTCGGAGCCTGCACACGCACCAGGGAGTCGCCGGCATTGGTCACTTCGGTGAGGAAGCGCGAATAGACGTGCACCACCGGGAGTCCGAGCTGCATCTCCCCTTCGGGATGAAAAGCCTTCTCGATGGTGAGCTTCCCCTTGCCGTTGGTTCCGAAAAGGAGGTTGGAGGCTATATCCTTTGTGGTCACGAAAGTCACCAGTCCTGCGGAATCGTTGGAGCAATGATACTCCACATTGATCCCGTCCACGACATTGAGATGCGTGAACTCATCCACTTTAAGCTCATATTTACCTAACCCCGAGGGGAGATCACCCGCGAGGACAGCCGTCTCGGGAGCGGCATCCTCGAGATTATCGTTATCCTGGGCCGAGAGACCGGCGAAGCAGCCGGCAATCATGGCTATCAAACAGAATATCTTTTTCATAGTGCGCATATAGCTTACAGAATATCAGTTATTTATTCAAAAGGTTCGCCGTTCTTCAGTTTTGACTCTATACCGTCGAGAATCGCGCCGAGTTCCGCGAAAGTGGAGGCCCGGAGCATCGCTATGCGCGTCTGCCTGAAATTCGGTATCCCCTTGAAGAGGGAGCACACCGCCAGATGGCGCCGTATATGGAGGATGCCGCGGTATTCGTCGATACGCCCGATACTCTCCTCGATCTGACGCCTCACCACAGCGAACTTCTGTTCGAGAGTCAGAGGTAGATAGCGCGGATCATCGGGGTAAAGCCCGTGTTTCAATTCATTGAAAATCCACGGATTGCCGATGGCGGCGCGCCCCACCATCACACCGTCCACGCCATAGCGGCCGAAAGCGTCGCGCAGCTTCTCCGGAGAGTCTATGTCGCCGTTGCCGATAACCGGAATATGGAGCCGCGGATTCTCCTTCACGCGGGCTATCATCTCCCAGTCGGCCTCGCCGGTGTACATCTGCGAGCGGGTGCGTCCGTGCACCGTGATCGCCGCGATGCCGCAGTCCTGCAGCTGCTCGGCAAGCTCCACGATGATTTTGTTGTTATGGTCCCATCCGAGGCGTGTTTTAACCGTAACAGGAATCTTCACGGCATCGACCACGGCGCGGGTGATTTCGAGCATCTTCGGGATGTCGCGGAGCATCCCCGCGCCTGCACCCTTCCCGGCGACCTTCTTCACCGGACAGCCGAAGTTGATATCGAGGATATCAGGGCCGGCGGCCTCGACCATCCTGGCTGCCTCGACCATAGGCTCCACCTCGCGGCCATAGATCTGTATGGCCGTAGGACGTTCGGCGGGGTCGATGGTGAGTTTTCGCGTTGTGGCGGCGATGTTGCGTATCAGCGCGTCGGCCGACACAAATTCCGAATATGTGGCATCCGCACCCAATTCCTTACAAATCAGGCGAAACGAGAGGTCAGTGACATCCTCCATCGGAGCCAGCATCACCGGCTGCGCGCCATATTCTATTCCGGCTATCTTCATATTTCTCACAAAAGTACAAATTTAATCCCTCAATCCCAATATATTGGCAAATTCTACATTTTTTAAAGCGTTTTATGCCAATAACGCCTTATCCCAGCGTGAGCCACGAGCAGTTTTCGGGCTGCAGCGCAGCGGCTACGCGCAGAATATCGTCAGCGCTGACCGACTCCACCGCCTGCGCCACGGCGCGCTCTCCCGGCACTTCCCCGCGGAACATCATGGAGCGTGCGGCGTTCATCACCGTCTGCTCCACGTTCACCGCCGAAAGCCGCATCTGCCCCAGAAACTGTTTTTTCGCCGCCTGTAACGCCCTGGGCGTGAGCGGTTCCGTAGCGATGCGGCGAAGCTGCCCGCGCACCAGGTCGAGGCACCGCCCGTTGTCGTCCGGGTCACAGCCGTAATACACCGTGAAGAGGCCGCAGTCCGTAAACCCGGTGAGCGACGCCTCCACCGAGTACACCAGTCCGCGGCGCTCGCGCAGAGCCACATTCAACCGCGAGTTCATCCCGGGACCGCCGAGAATATTCACCAGCAGCGCAAGCGCGTGCCTGTCGGGCGAATACAGCCCCTCGGTGCGCGCACCCACTATAGTGTTGGCCTGGTGCGAGGGCGCCTCGCGCCGCACGCCGAAAGGAGCCGCAGCCACCGGCGCCAACCGCTCCGGACACCCCTCGGCGGGGAGAGCGCCGAAATAACGCTCTATGCCGCGTTTTACCCGTTCAGGCGTCTCCTGACCATAGTAGAAAGCGGTCATGCGCCCCGCGGTATATTGCCGCCGGATCCACCCGAGGCAGTCCTGCGTGCCGAAGCGTGCTATCGTCTCTTTCGTGCCGAGAATATTGTGTCCGAGCTGCGACCCGGCAAAGATCAGGTCCTCGAAATCGTCGTAGACACTTTCAGCCGGAGTATCGAGGCAGGCGTCGATCTCCTCCTCTACCACCGACCGCTCCTTTTCCAGCTCAGCAGCGGGGAACACCGAATTTAGCGTCAGGTCGGCGATAAGTTCCATGGCGCGGTTCAGATTGCCGGCCGGAAACGCCGAATAGACATAGGTCTCCTCTTTGGAGGTGAAGGCGTTCAGCTCCCCGCCCACGGCCTCCATCCTGTTTATGATGTGATGCGACCGGCGCCTGGTGGTGCCTTTGAAAATCGTATGCTCCACGAAATGCGCGAGTCCGTGTTCCGTAGGGCGCTCGTCGCGGCTACCGGCATTGACAGCCACGCCGAAATATTCGGCCGGCGACACCGCCGGGCAGCACACCAGCCTCATCCCTCCGGGGAGGAAAAAGCAATGCGGAGCCGCAGATTCCTTCATCCGGTTCATCATCAGCTGATACGTCCGTCAACCCGGAGAAGATCCAGCAGATGCGCCACAGCCTCCCCGGATGGGATATTCTTCAGCACACACTCTTTGCCGCGGTAGAGCGACACGCGTCCGACCCCGGCGCCGACGTAGCCGTAGTCGGCGTCGGCCATCTCGCCGGGACCGTTGACTATGCAGCCCATCACGCCGATTTTCAGGCCCGGATACCCCTGCAGGGCATCCTTCACACGCTTGAGAGTATCCTGGAGATCGAACATAGTGCGACCGCACCCCGGGCAGGCGATGAACTCCGTTTTGGTGAAACGCAGCCGCGCCGCCTGGAGGATGCCGAGCATCAGCGACCGGCGTTCGTCGTCGGTAAGCTGCGGCGCCCCGATGGAGATGATGTCGATGTGGCCGTCGAGCAACACACCTCCGAAATCAATGGCGGCGGCAACGCGCACCTCGTCGGGAGTCATCGTGGCCGGATATTCCACATGCACCAGCACCGGCAAATCGTGACCGGCAGCCTCCCGGAGCCCGGAGCGGATCTTGCCGGGGACGTTCCCCGTGCCTTCCACCCATCTGCGGAGAATCTGCGCGGGGAGTCTGTCGACACCTGAAATCAGAGGCACAGCGAGACGGCGCTCAGGCAGTGGTGTGACGGTATCCCCCTCCTCGCCGGGATCGGCGGCTATGGCGTCGATATGGTCCACAATCATGCGGGCCACAGGAATCTCGTTCTCCGGAGCCTCGCTGAGCGACACACGGATGGTATCGCCGATGCCGTCGGCCAGCAGCGAGCCGATACCGAGGGCGCTCTTCACGCGGGCGTCCTCGCCGTCGCCGGCCTCGGTGACGCCGAGGTGGAGCGGGAAATGCATATCCTCGCGGTCCATCGCCTCCACAAGCAGACGCACCGTGCGGGTCATCACCACCACGTTCGACGCCTTTATGGAGATCACTATATCGGTGAAATCCTCCTTCACGGCCACGCGCAGAAACTCCATGGCGCTCTCCACCATCCCCTCGGGGGTGTCGCCGTAGCGGCTCATGATGCGGTCGGAGAGCGAACCGTGGTTCACACCGATACGGATGGCCGTGCCATGTTCGCGGCAGAGCCGCAGGAACGGAACGAACGTCTCGGAGATCTTCTCTATCTCGCGGGCATATTCCTCGTCGGTGAACTCGATCTTCTTGAACACACGCCCGGGATCCACGAAATTACCGGGGTTGATGCGCACTTTCTCCACCTCCTCCGCAGCGGCGAAAGCCGCTTTCGGATTGAAATGGATGTCGGCCACCAGAGGAATCCGGCAGCCGCGCTCACGCAAAGTGCGGCGAATCTCACCCATGGCGCACGCCTCGCGCACACCCTGGGCCGTAAGCCGGTCGATATCGGCTCCGGCAGCCGCGATCCGCTCGGCCTGATCAGCCGACGCCTCCACATCGGTGGTGGTGGTATTGTTCATCGACTGCAGACGTATCGGGTAAGCGCTCCCTATCATCACGTCGCCCACACGGGTCGTGGAGGTGGGGCGCCGGCGGTATGGCTTGTATCCCATTAAAAACTTACTACTCAGTTAGTCTTGTATTCGTATTTCACATCACGCAGCGACTCGTTGGCCTTCACTATCTTCTCGCCGAGCGAAGCGCGCCATGTGTCGTAGCGGAGTTTGATTTCGGTATCGCCGAGGGCAAGGATTCGCACGGCCAGCACGGCGGCATTCATGGCGCCGTCGATGCCGGTGGTGGCCACGGGGATGCCCGGAGGCATCTGGGCAATGGAGAGGAGCGCGTCCTGCCCCATAAGTGTGGCGCCCAGAGGCACACCGATCACCGGCAGGGGGGTGATGGCCGCGATTACACCCGGAAGGGCGGCGGCCATGCCGGCTCCGGCTATGATCACCTTCACACCGCGCCCTTCGGCGTTATGAGCGAAATCGGCCACCTCGTCAGGAGTGCGGTGAGCCGAAAGGGCTATCATCTCGAAAGGCACCTGCATGGAATCAAGGAAATCAGCTGCCTTTTTCATCACGGGCAGGTCGGATGTGCTGCCCATTATTATACTTACTGACGGATTCATATATTTATTTTCAAATTTAGTTTTCAACAGTTTATACGAGGATGTATCAAAATTGCCTGAAACGGCTTTTTGCTGTAGGGACGCTCCGTTGAGCGTCCGAAAAAATACAGCTAATCAGGAGCTGTCCGCGGACGCTCCACGGAGCGTCCCTACAGCAAAAAGGTTCGGGAGATTACAACATTACAACCCACGTTCATCACATCGCCAGGAGGGGCAGCAGGAACGAGCCGGCGAAACCTACCAGCCATCCGGCACCCACCTGCCAGGGGGTATGACGGTCAAGGATAAGGCGCGCGGTGCCTACCAGGCCCGAGAGGAATATCAGCGCGAGGAATTCCAGCTGCAGGGGCGCTACCTCCACTCCGCTGATCATCATGAAGAGCACCACTCCGCAAAGGCCACCCATCCCGGCGGCATGACCAGAGATTTTCCACCACCGGTTGATCACCGTAATGGCGAGGAGCGCAAAGGTAGCCCCACCCACGATGAAGGTGAGCCACAGGGGGGCGTTGACAAACCGGGTGTACACCGCCACGGCCATATATCCCGCCACCGTGACGAGATAGGGAGCCATGCGGTCACGCCGGTCATTGAGTCCAGGCTCCTTCACCACACCGGCTTTCCACAGGCCGAAAATAGCCAGCACCGGCACCACACAGGTTACGATAAATGTAACTGCCAACACGATAACTCTCGCTTTCAACGAGTTGTAAGTCAAAAACGAAAGCCATGTGGCTAAAATCATGGCGTACGTGCCTGCCAGCAGGGGGGTAAAAATCCCCGACAGCACACGCGCGCATTTGTTTATAATCTTTTCCATATATTATAGTTCCTTTCGCATCCGCGCCACGGGGAATCCCAGGCGCTCGCGGTATTTGGCCACAGTACGGCGTGCGACCTCCAGGCCGGCGTCGGCCAGACGGGCCGTTATCTGTTCGTCGCTCATCGGGGCCGACTTGTCCTCCCCGGCGATCAGTTCCTTTATACGCGCCATGACCGAGTGCGCCGTCGTGCCTTCGGCCATATCGCGCCCCTTTTCGTTGAAGAAAAACTTCAGGGGATATATGCCCGATGCCGTGGCGACATACTTACCCTGGGTGGCACGCGAGATTACCGACAGATCGTAGCCGGTCAGAGCCGCTACGTCGCGGAGCACCATCGGACGGATCAGTGCCTCGTCGCCGGAGAGGAAGAAGGGGCGCTGCAGCTTGAGGATGGCCGACATCACACTGTAGAGGGTGGTGCGGCGCATCTCCACAATGCGGATGAAGTTGCGCGCATCCTGGCGGTTGCTCTGGATAAAGAGGCGCGCGTCGCGGGCACGGCGGTCATTACCCGCAGGGAGTGGGGTGTCTTCGGCGAAAGAACGCTCCACCTGCAGCCGCGGGATGCGGCCCGGCATCGTGAGGGTAAGCACACCGTGGGCCTCGTCGGCCTCCACAATGAAATCAGGGGTAATATGCCCCGACACCTCCTCTGCCACACCTCCGCCGGTCAGGGCGGCTCCCGGTTTCGGGTTCAGGCGTGTGATCACACCGAGAGCCTCGCGGAGCCTATCATCGGTCAGTCCGGCGGCCGAACGTATCCGGTCGAAATGTTTCCGTGAAAAGAGATCGAAATAATGGGTCACTATCTCGAGCGCGTCCGCGATCGGTTCCGACGAGGGCCTGCGCTTGAGCTGCAGTATCAGACAGTCGCGCAGATCCACGGCGCCGACTCCGGCAGGGTCAAGCGATCTCACCGTCTCGAAAGCCCGCTCCATCTCTCCGGGAGTGACATCCACCCCCTCCGTCACCGCCAGATCGTCGGCAAGCTCCCGAAGCGGCCGCTCCAGATAGCCGTTATCGTCCAGCGAACCGATAATATAGCGGCCTGCGGCAAGCTCCTTTTCCGACAGACCCTCCCGCTGTGCGAGCTGCGCAGTCAGCGCCTCGTACAGTCCGGCGGTATCCTCGCTTTGGGCAAGAGCCGTCTCGGCGTAATAACCGGCACCTTCGCCGGCGAAGAAATCGGCCCTCGCGCCGGAAAAGCTTTCGACATCACGCGCCGGAGTGCCGGCAGGAAGTTCCGGACTCTCATCACCTGCATCGGCAGCCTCCAGCGCCGGCATCTCTTCGAGGGCACGGCGCACCTCCTCTTCGGCCTGAGCCTGAGGCATCTCCAGCATACGCACGAACTGCACCTGCAGCGGCGTGAGACGCTGCTGCAGCCGCTGCTCGGTGGTAAGATTCTGTCGGTTGCCTGCCATAACGGATGGAAGATGCGGATACGGTCGCATCAGTCTGCAAAGTTACGAATTTCATTTCATCCCCCGAAATCCGCAATCATCAAAAGATGCCCCGGAATCAGCCGCCACCGGCGCGTCAGGGCTCGATGCACTCGATAATCCTCACTCCATGATTTCGCGCCCCGATGTAAGTGCCTAACTGGCGGTCGCCGCGGTAGCAGTTCACCGCGTAGATGCTCTGCCCTACGGCCAGGGCACTGAGATCGAACACATCCCCTTTCAGGAGTTTGATGCTGTGAGAGTCCACAATCTCGAAATGCGCCGGCTGCGCGATCTTGCGTATCACGCACTCCTTTCCCCCATCCCATTGCAGACGAAAAAGGCTGCCGACCGGTTCCCCCTCGAGATTCACCACGGCCACAGTGGAAAACTCAGAATCATGCTCGGAGTCATCGAGATTCTGGATACTGTTGCAGTAGGCCGTCCAGTCGCGGAAGCCGAGGTAGCGGCTCAGCACCGAGAGAGTGGTGAAAGTGGGCTGGTGGGGGCTCTTCACATACCCCCAGATACGTTTCAGGGTGGAGACGCCGAGACGTTGCCCCGCCGCCGTCTCAATTTCAGCCGCCAGACGGTCAAAATCAAACGGAGAACCGAGCGAAGATCCGAATTTCTGCTCAACAGCTATGCGGAGTAAATATACTTTTGCGGGGTCGATTTTCATATATCAGTTAATTGTCTGCAAAGTTACGCCCTTAAAATATGTTAAGTAACGGCCAAGGGTTAAAATATTTAAATTTGAACTAACTTGAACCATATTGAAACGGATATCTATCCAATCCGCAATGTAACTTTGCCGGAAACACATTTAACCATTACATAAAATCACCAATTTTAATCACTATCATGGAAGAAGACAAAATCGTCGAGACATCAGCCGGAACTCAAGTAGAAAACACTGCCGGAATTACAAATTCCCCGGCAACGGGCGTGGAAACCACTGCTGAAGCCACCGAAAATAAAAAAGAAGAGGACGAGGAGGAAGGCTCCTGGATCGGAGGCCTGCTGATGCTCGCCGTAATCGCGGGCGCCATCTGGGCTCTGGTACATTTCAACCCCTCCAAAGAGGATCATTTCGAGGCCATAGGCGAGAGCATCGCCGATTCATACGTCGAAGCCGCCATGAACGGTTACAGTCTGAATTTAAACACCCTTTCGCGCATCAAATACGGTTCGATAGGCATCTGCTCGTGGACCTACGTAAAGCGCGGCGGCAAATTCGAGATTGCCTCCGTGGGAGCCTGCGGCTACGTCCTCTCCCTGGTCGAATAAACCCAATAATAGGGTGCGCCATAACCGGTTTCAATCGCTTCTGCTATAGGGGTGCTCCGCAGAGTATCCGCATAAACTATTACTAATCCAGCATATAACCGAACGCTCCGCGTTCTAGCGGTCGGGATACCACAAAATCCCGATATTATGCTCTCGGCCTCTTCTGGCTTCTATATTCTCGGTCGAAGACCGAATATTGACGTTTATTATTTCTTCGGTATTCCGATAGGACGCGGAGCGGAGCGTCCCCACAGTTGAGGATATTCCGGCCTATTTTGCCTTAATCGCTTGCTGACCGGAATTCAATCGTATTTTTCGTGATAGGGCTCATCTCCGAAATCGGGCTCCATGGCGCTGAAATTCGGCATCGGCCCCCCCTCGGGATGGGTGCGCATCCACTTGCTTTTGCGCCCCTCCACAAGCACCCTCCAGTTGCCGTCCTCTTCAAGACGGCGCGTTAAGAAACGCCCTTCCTCTATCTCCTCTGTGTACTGCAACGTAGCTCCCATAGGTACGTGCGGGCGTTTCATCGCCACATTTATCCGTTCTGATTCCTGCGCCTTGTGCTCATTCTCATATTGCACTATGGTTTTGGCAGCGATATCCATCAGCGAGGTCAGATAAGGTGAATTTTTGTCGATTCTCGTCGTGAGCCAGTGATATACGTCCCTGCGTGCGCGCCAGCGCCAGTGTCCCACCATGGCGAGCTCCATCGACCGCGTGGTGGTGAGGGTGTCCCAGAGCTGCAACTGCCAGGCGAACTGCCGGGCGGCAATCTCCTTTGAGCGGCGGTAAACCTCCTCCTCCAGCGGCAGGTTCTCACCACCGGCGGCCGCCACAGTGTCGGCGACATTGTTTATTACCGACGATACAGCCTCAGGCGTAAAAAGTGCGGTTTCCCCTGCTGCGGAATCTCCGGGGAAGATTGGCGGTGCGGTAACCACTGCAGCCGAGTCAGGCACGACCTCCGGGGCAACTGCAACAGGCTCCCCCTTACCGCTGGCATCAGACAGGGAATACCACACCGCTGTACCGGTCACCACGGCCACACAGGCCACGACGGCAAGCCAGCGGCGACCACGCGAACGCCGACGCACCATCGGCATTATAAGCGACGCATAAGGCGGCCGCCGCCCCGGTTGAACGGCCATGCAGCGACACGCAACCCACAGTATATCAGAATGTCCCTGACCGAGCTGAGCCATGATACATCCCAACGAATAGATATCGGCGGCAAATCCGCCCGACGGATCCTCCGAGACCACTCCCGCCTCGGGAGCCATATATCCGGCCGTTCCGCCGGGGATATCGAACTGCGTGAAAGCCGGCCCGTGGCTGAGGCCGAAGTCGATTATCTTCACATACCGGCCATCGGGTGTGACGAGGATGTTGCCCGGCTTGAGATCGCGGTGGATTATGCGCCGCGAATGGATATAGTCCACCCCCGCGCATATCTGTTCCAAAAGCGTCATGACCTCGCGCCGTGGAAGCCGCTGATTGCGCCGCAGATACTCCGTGAGGGAGATGCCATCGAAATATTCCAGCACCATGGCTTCCCCGAAGCCCGGTACTTCCTGCATGGAGATTGCCGAGATAATGTTCTCATGGGTCATGGAAGCGGTGATGGTGTACTCTTTGCGAAGCAGATCGCGGTGAGCGGCGGAGTCGCGGTACTCCTCGCGCAAGGCCTTCACCACAACCTTGCGGCCGTGATCCACACACTGGAACACCCGGCAATACCCCTTCCGCGACTCATGGAGCAGTTCTATGTCCGCAAAGGGTTGCGTGCCAGGCATCGGGACATCGGCAAATGTGATTTCAGAGTCGGTCATCGGTGTCATGGTTCTATTCTACAAATTTATAAAATTTTCTCCATTTCCGTAAATAAAAAGGAGGCTGCGCCGTAAACCTTTATTACGACACAGCCTCCTCACACAGTTTTATGAGATTTGGCGATTCTGATATACCCTCACATAAAGGCGTGGTTTATCGGTTAAAAAACGACATGAAGTCAACTTAAACCTCCCGTCAGCGGACACGGAAGAGGTTCTTGTCAAGGTCAGTGGAGAACTGGCGAAAATCGTAGTCGCTGAGCTTGGGGTTGCCCGACACGGCGCCGCGGTAAAGCTCGCCCAGACGTCGGGCAAAGTCGCCGGACATCGAATTGTTACCGCCGTAGAAACTCTCGTCAGGGTACCACGGCACCTCTTTGCGGCCGCAGCTCTTCAGCGTCACTCCGTTGAAGAACGCCGCCGGCAGTCCTTTGTCAACACGCTTGATGAAGAAACCGCCCAACGGGTTATGGAACGAGGGGTCGTCAGCCGAAATCCAGCCGTAACGCGGCGAACGGCGCTGCATCATGCCGAGAGTGAAAGTACCGTCGGAAGGTGAGCCGCCTGTGATCTCCACACGGTAACGGCCCGGCGCGAGCTCGCCGGAGTCGGCGCCGTCGAAGAGCAACATCATCTTCAGCATGATGTTATTGATGCCTCCCATGGCCGTGTTGTCGGTGACGTTGAGGTTGGCATACTTGAAGATGCCGCCGTCCAGCACCAGATAGCTACGCCCCTCTTCCTCCGTGATACCGATGACATTCATAGGCACGAAGAATATGTTCACGCCCAGCGTGGCGCGGTTGTCGGTGGAGTTTGCCGTATGTGTCTCCGATGCATCCATCGGCACGGCCAGAAAGCCCCGCGAACCGGAGCCGAACTTATTGCCCGTACCGTCACCCAACTGTGCGTACACCGGCAGCGGCATCTCGGTGAGGTGTCCCTCGAAGCATCCGGGAGTGACATCGCCGATGGTGTCTTTCTTCACGAAGAAGCAGGTGATTTCCATGTCGCCTCTGACCACGAACTTATTGAACACTGAGGTGCGCGAAGAGTTGCGGCTGCACTCTATGCCGGTGAGTTCATAATCCTTTGCAGGGGTTCCGGTAACGCGGATAGTATCGCCGTAGGCATATTCGCCCGAACCGTAGACCATGCCGCCCTCGGCCGGATATGCCACAACACTGACATTATATCGCACACCGGCCTCACCCGGGCCGATCGGCCCCTCGGGGATGGTATCGCCGGGGATAGGACCGGGAATGGGCGTTGGAGGATTCGGGCCGGGAGGATTCGGGCCGGGAATCTGTTCAAACGGGCCGCCGGCGCCCGGAGTGGCGGAGAACACAACGGAGTAACGACCGGAGGGTTCCACATATCCCGTATAGTCGAAAGTGCGGGAAGGGTCGGAGGGATCTGCAAACAAGGTACGCGCCGAGGCATAGCCGTCGGGGGAGAACTGCCCCAGACGCTCCTCGCTCATCACGCCGTTCTTCACCCACAGCACCGGTTCGCCGAGATGGTTGATAACGGTATGGCGGTCAAAGGTATAATAGGGCGATTCGGTGAACACCGGCTTGTTGTTGATGAACTCCGTGGTGCGGAAAGGCCATTGGCCGACAATATCGAAATTAGTGTTGATAACCTTCACCGGTTCCTCGTCGCCATACTTTTCGTTGCGCATGAAGGCCGTGCCGTCGGCGAACTGCGTGGCGCCTCCGGCGTAGTTCTTAACCTTGACGCCTTTCAGATCGTAGTAGTCGGTGGGTGCACCGCTGCCGTCGTTGATGGCGAAATAGCCGTCGGCCACATCGCTCACCACCGCGGCATACTGTAGCGTGGGGTAATCGCCGGGAACCTCTACCACCGTGGCGCCGGTGCGGTCGATAAACACCGGCTTGCCCGAATATGAATCTTTCGGAAGCATGGCAAGGGCATACCCGCCGCTGAAATCGCGCACCTCCCGGAAAACGGGACGGATAACGACCTTACCCTCCTTGTCGAGAAAACCCCATGCCTTGTCGGCGTTGCTGTAATAGGCGCGCAACCCCTCGCGGAGGGGGCGCATCTCCAGCACGATGCTTCCGAGGGTGGCTTTCTCGGCAAGGTGAGGCCATATTTTCTCACCTTTGGTGTTGATGTAGAAAAGGTTGATGGTCTTCATGCCGAGCACCTCGCGCACCATGGCCACACCGTCGTAGAACTGCGTCATGGCGTCCCATTCGTGCGAGAGGGCTTTTGTTGTGCCGTCGGCATAGAGAATCATCGGCGTAGGACGCTTCGTGCCGGTGGCCTTCACCACGCATGCGCCTGAATCGAAGCGAGGCTTCTCGCGGGTAAAGCCCTCGTACTGTGCCGGGAAAAGACAGCGGCCGTCAACAGTCCAGAACCCGTAATAAGACATGTAGCCGATCTTCCGGTTGTATTCCTGAATATAGAAAATCCCCTCGCTCACCTGCGGCATGTTATCCCAGTCAACCTTCTTGGCGATAAAGCGCGTTGTGGGTGAGATATAAGGTGTGGGAGTGGTCTCGTGCCAGTCGCGAGACTTGGGAGCTGATGCGGCAGCTGCCGAAGCAGCGTTCGCGCCGGGCTTCGAGGCTACCGTGGTCTTGGCGGGGGCACCTTTCTTTTCAGCACCTTTAGCGGAAGCGGCAGACTGGTTTACGTTCTTCTCTTTTTTGCCTGCGGCAGGTTTCGCTGAATCTTTATCAGCGCGGGGCCGGGGAATATAATCCCGGAGCGCAAGCTCGTCGGGTAGCGGGCGGGTATCGTACTCCTTGCCGTCGACACCGATGTAAAAACGGCGTCCGTCACGGGTCACCTCGGCAGTACCGGCATAGAAACTGGCGGCATCGTCGAACTGCGGCTCAAAGACAAAGTTGCCGTTTACATCAACATAGCCGCGCTTGGCGCCGGCCGATACCACTGCCAGGCCGTTGTAGAAATCGCCTATCAGCTTATATTTCACCGGGAGGAGCACCGTGCCGTCGCGCATGTCGAGCATACCGAAAGTGCCGCCTCCGCCGAAGCGGGCGTTGTGGCTGTTCGACAGCGGATAAAGGTAGTCGTAGGTCGCGGCGACAGTGACATTCCCGGCGTCATCCTTGATACCGGCTTTGCCGTTCTCATGGAAAACCGTGTAACCGGCGGAAAGCGCCCAAGGCATCACTGACATCAGAAGCCACAGCGCCAGACGTCCCATCCAGGGACTCCAGGCTGCTTTAAAACTAAATGAATTTGGTTCAGACGGTGTTTTTCTTTTCATACGGTCATAGCTTTTAAGGTGATGATTTTCGCAAAGATACGAATAATTTCCGGTTTTTGTACCAGCCACGGCACAATATCACCGGGGTGAATAAAAAATGTAGGTGTGTCATAATTGCCGTAACATCCCAACAGTTTGGGGCGATTCGACAATTACGACACACCGTAATACAGGAGGATACGAGTCAGGGCAAAGTAGGCCTGATCCGCTGACCCGGAGCCGATGTCGGTTATTTCGAGGTCACAAGCACGTTTTTAAGCTCCCAGGTGCCGGCGATGGCATCGGTGGAGGTGTAGTGGAAAGCGAGTTTCACTTTCTTTCCGGCATAAGCGGAGAGATCGATCGCACCGGAGGTCATGAACGTCCAGGAGTCATACTCGGAGAGGCCGGGAGCGGTAAGGGCTGTCCAGGTGGTGCCGCCGTCGGTGGAGACCTCGCATACAGCCGACTTGCGGCAGTTGTCGAGCGAGCCGAAGAACTTGCAGGCCTGGTCGTAGGTGAGCTGTGCGCCGCTTACGCCGGTAAGGTCGATCTCAGGTGAGATAAGGCGTGCCTCGGAAGCATGGTTGGAGCCGCCGACGAAGGCCGAGGCTTTCATGCATGAATAACGGTCGTCGAAGTTCCATACATAGTTCATGCCCGAACCGAGAAGAATGTTGTCGATAGTGAACGAAGCCTGCCCCGAACCGAACGACTCGGAGAAGATCGTGGCACCGGAGGGTGGTGCGGGAGTATCGCCGCCGCCTTCGCCGTCCTCGAACTTATACCACGACACACTCTTGAGACCGGCGGTGCCGAAATATTTCTCGTACGAGCCGCAAAGGGTCACGATCTTGCCGAAATTCTCGGGGTGATCCTGCAGATTGAGAGCCGAACGGATAGCGCCGGCGGGGAGCTGCACGGGCACCACGGTAGTGGAAGAGTTGCCCGAAGGTTCGGTGGCGATGATGATATTGGTCGCCGAGGTGGCGGGGA
>URZG01000004.1 GCA_900552325.1 uncultured Porphyromonadaceae bacterium
GCAGCTCACAGGCACTAAGCGCGTACGTTCGGCCGACGTCTACGGCAAGTCGTTCATCGACCTCGACGCCCGCGTGAAAGGGGATATGCGCTATCTCAACGTCAAAGCCGAAGCCGACATCCTGCCCGGCACCAACGTGACCTACGTTGTGCCCGGCCTCACCAACGAGATCGCGCGCCAGAGCAACCAGGATATGGTGAAATTCGTGAATTTCAACGATACGACAGCCGTGGCGGCCGCCGACACCATCTCCGAGTCGGCCATGCGCATGAACATCGACGCACGGCTGAAAATCTCGCAGGGCTCCACCGTGAGCGTTGACCTCTCCTCCGACGGCAAGAACCGCGTGCAGCTTCAGGCCGACGGATCGGTGACCTACTCCATGGACTATATGAACGATGAAAGTTTCACCGGACGAATCAACATCAACCAGGGTTTCGTGCGTTACACCCCGCCGCTGATGAGCGAGAAACTCTTCAACTTCGAGGAAGGCACATACGTGGCCTTCAACGGGGAGATGATGAATCCGGTGCTCAACATAAAGGCCAACGACGAGCTCAAGGCCAATGTGACACAGAGCGGCGCCGACACACGTCAGGTGACCTTCAACATAGGTCTGACCGTGACAGGCACACTCGAGAGCATGAACGTGGCGTTTGACCTCTCCACACCCGATGACCTAACTGTGGAGAACGAACTGAAATCCATGAGCCCCGAACAGCGCGCCAACGCCGCCATGAACCTCCTCGTCACCGGCATGTACACCGGCCCGGGGACCAAGGCTTCGGCCGGAGGCAACCCGCTGTTCTCGCTTCTCACCTCGCAGCTCAACTCCCTGGCCGCTAAAACCATCAAGGGAGTCGACCTCTCCTTCGGCATAAACCAGCTCGAGCGAGCAGGCAGCTCTGCGGCGATGAACTACAGCTACAAGGTCTCCAAATCGCTTTTCGACGACCGTTTCAAGATCGTGGTCGGCGGCAACTATACCACCGACGCCGATGCCGACGAGAACTTCTCGCAGAACCTGATCGCCGACATCTCCTTCGAATATCTGCTCAACAAACAGGGCACGATGTACGTCAAACTCTTCCGCCACACAGGCTATGAGTCGATACTCGAAGGGGAGATAACGCAGACCGGCGTAGGTTTCGTGTACAAGAAGAAGATACGCCGTCTGGGCGACATATTCAATTTCCTGCGCCCCGGCAGGAAAAAAACGCCGGAAGCCGCCACCGTTGTGCTGCCACAGGAAGCGCCACCCCCTTCCGACGTTCCCGCCCCTCCGGCCGAGAGCGCCGACAGACCGAAAACAACCACCGTAACACCCACTGAAAATCCCTCGGAAAAATGAAAAGAATAATCAGGTTTCTGCTCTGTGCCACGGGTATCCTGCTTCTCGCAGGGTGCTCCACCACCAAGCGCATACCCGAGGGAGAGATGCTCTACACGGGTATCAAAAAGGTGAAGATCATACCTCCGCAGGGAGAGAAGACACCGGCAGCCGTGGCCTCCGAAATCAACGATGCGGTGGCATACCCTCCGAACTATGCCATCCTGGGCTCTTCGTCGCTGAAATTCCCGCTTCCCTACGGTCTGTGGGTGTGGAACAACTGGCCCAATCCCGAAAAAGGTTTCAAACACTGGATTTTCGAGAAACTGTCAACACAGCCGGTACTCGTATCAGACGTGCGTCCGCAGCAACGTGTAAAATCAGTCGATGACCTTCTCGACGACAACGGTTATTTCCGCGGAAAAGCCTCCTATGAACTCGTGCAGGGGAAGAATCCCAAGAAAGCAGCCATCCTCTACAAGATCGAGACCGGCCCCGCCTACCGGCTCGACTCGATAGAACTCCTGCCCGACACATGCCACCTCTACCACTCGATTGACTCTCTGGCGCGCCTCGACCCGTATCTGCGCCGTGGCGAACGCTACAGCGTGGATTCACTCTCGGCTGCACGCACCCGCATCACCAACGCCCTGCGCAACCAGGGGTACTACTTTTTCCGGCCTGACTACATAGAATACCTGGCCGACTCCGTGCAGAGCCCCCTCAACATATCCCTGCGCATGATGCTGACCTCCAACATTCCCCCGCAGATGCTGTGGCGCTACAAGACGGGCGATGTTACCGTCTACGCTTTCCGCAACCGTGGCGGCGGCACACCCGACACCATCCCGACATCGCGCGCCACCCTCATACAGATGCAGCCCTCGCGTCTGCGCAAGGATCTGATTCCCGAATGTGTCACCTTCCGCAAAGGGCGCTACTTCTCTGTGCGGCGCATGAACTCCACACAAACCAGATTCGCCCGCCTGGGCATATTCAACTCTATCGACATCAACGTATTCCCAGACACCACGGCCACGGAACCGACTCTCGATGTCGAGGTGTCGTGTACGTTCGACACTCCGCTCGAAGCCACCATAGAACTTAACGCCTCGTCGAAATCCAACTCCTACATCGGCCCGGGAATCCTGCTCGGAATCACGAACCACAACCTCTTCGGCGGCGGCGAACAGTTCGGAGTGACCCTCACGGGCAACTATGAATGGCAGACCGGGCGCCACGCTTCATCCGTATTCAACTCCTACGAGGTAGGTCTCTCCACGTCACTGGCCTTCCCCCGCATGATCGCGCCCGGATTCATCAAACGCCGCAACCGCAACCTCAACTGGACGCGCCTGCAGCTCGACGCCGACCTGCTAAACCGTCCGCATTACTTCAAGATGGCGCAGTTCAACTTCTCGTTCAACTACGACTGGCAGTCCTCGCGTCACTCCTCGCACACACTTACCCCTTTCAAGCTCACCTACACCAAGCTGATGAAGACCACTGCCGAGTTCGACTCCATCATCAGCGTCAACCCGGCAATCGCACAGTCGTTCAAATCGCAGTTCATTCCGCAGCTCTCCTATAGCTATACATACGACACCAGTTTCGGCCCCGACAACACCTTCAACTGGCAGCTGTCGGTACAGGAAGCAGGCAACATCTTCTGGGGCATCTATCAGCTGGCCGGGCAGAAAGGTGAGAAAAAGATGTTCGGCACCCCCTTCTCGCAGTTTATCAAAGGCACCACGCAATTTATCTACGGCCGGCGCCTGAGCGGCAACCAGTGGCTTGTGACCCGTGCCATGGTGGGAGCCGCCTACGCCTACGGCAACTCTTCGGAGGTGCCCTACGCCGAGCAGTTCTATGTGGGTGGCGCCAACTCCATACGCGCCTTTACCGTGCGGTCAATAGGTCCCGGCAGCTACAAGGCTCCCGACTGGATACGCGATTCATACTTTGACCAGACCGGTACTTTCAAATTCGAGTTCAATATCGAATACCGCTTCCCCATCATAGGACCGCTCAACGGCGCGCTGTTCATCGATGCCGGGAACGTATGGCTACTCAAAAAAGACCCGCTGCGCCCCGGCGGCGAGCTCCGGGCCAAGACTTTCCTGCGCGACATAGCCCTCGGCACCGGAGCGGGCCTACGCTTCGACATCGGCATGCTGGTGCTCCGCGGCGACCTCGGCATAGGAATCCACGCCCCATACAACACGGGCCACGGCGGCTACTACAACATGGAATCGTTCTGGAAATCCCTCAATTTCCACCTCGCCATCGGCTACCCCTTCTGATTTCCAACTGTGAAGAGACTGTCTAAGAGACTATTTTTAATCATTCTCTTTGAAAAATTCCGTAAAGTCGCTATATTTGCATATTCATAATAAGATTTTTTAGCCTTAAATTTATAACCTGTTGATAAAATGGGATTTTTCGACAAATTAAAAAAGCCGCCTCCGGCACGATAAGTAACACACTGTCCGATGCACACACACAAAAGCCGGCCGAAACATCGGGGTACGAACCGGAATTCGATAAAATTGTCGATATGGATAAAATCGATGATTCCGTAAACCGATTTGTGGACAATGTCGACAAAGGCTCGGAAACATTCTTGAAAGGTATCGAGAAAGGCTCGGATTTCCTCATGAATAAACTTGAGAACGGATTCAACCGCAACAAGAGAAATGAAACCCCTGCGGCCACACCCGTTCAGGAGCCCGAAGCCGTGCAGCCGACATCTGAAGGAGAGCCCCAACCTGATAAAGAACGAAATGAAGGCAAAAGCTTCAGCGACTATATCACCAAAGCCCGTTCCGGCATAGGAAAAGCCATCGACTATGCGGAGAAGAATCCCGAAGTCGTGGCGGCGGCTGTTGCCGCCGGCGGATTGCTCGCCGGTTTCGCGAAGAAAAAACTCAGCGAACGTGCTGAAAAGAAAGCTGCCGACAAAAGCAGTAGCCGGGAAGACTACCGCTACAGCGATGATGATGAGGAGGACTACAGCTATAGCAGCGATGACAATGATGATGACCGCAGCTATAGCAGTAGCAACAAAAAGAGCAGCGACAAAAAGAGCAGCAGCAAAAAAAGTAGCTCAAGCCCCTCTTCAAGCAAAAAGTCGGGCGGTATCAATTCGAATGTGCGCGCAGCCGAGGCCAAGCTTAATCAGGCCAAGATACAGCTTGGAATCGAGAAACGCGCCAAAGAGCAGGCCAAAAAAAACGGGAATTACAAAAATTCTCCCATAGGAGGATACGAAGGCCACCAGGGCAATGCCTACGACCGCAGCATATATTATGCCCAAAAGCGTGTGAAACAGTGCCAGGAAGAGTTGCGCAGGGCCAAAAGCAAATAACAGCGTAACACCGGCCCCTCCATATACGTAAGATGTGTGTCAAAATAGACTGAGATATCTTCAACTGTAGGGAGCGATTTAGGCCGGTTATGACACACTCTCTTACGTGCATCGGGGAGACTTCTCCGGTCACGGCTCCCCGGGTTGTGGATTGTCGGCAAAAACGGTGTTTTCTAACTCATCATCAGAACCAACACCACGCCCCATAAGATAAGAAGCGTATTGCCCACTGCGTATGTCACAGTATAGCCCATGGCGGGGAGCGCACTCCCTATCGCGTCCTGCACGGCGCCGAGCGATGCCGTAGTTGTACGCGCTCCGGCGCAACAACCGAGATTGACGGCGGCCGGGAACCGGAAAATATGGCGCCCCACGAGCATCCCGAGTACAAGAGGAAGAGTTGTGGCTACAGCCCCCATGAGGAATAACAGGCCGCCAACCTCTTTTAGCCCCGTCACGAAGGAGGGGCCGGAGGCAATGCCTACAACGGCGATGAACATATTCAACCCGAGATTATCCATAAGCCATACTGCCGAACGTGGCACACGGCCGAACGTGGGGTGTTTGGATCTAAGCCAGCCGAGGACAAGGCCAGCCACAAGCGCGCCGCCGCTGACACTCAGGCTGACAGGCACCTTTCCGAGATGTATTGCCAGCGAACCTATCAGACCACCGATGAATATGCCCAGCCCCACAAACACCAGATCGGTTTTGGTAGTGCGGCGGTCGGCATAACCTATCTGCGGAGCGGCCCCGTTGACTTCGCGTTCAAGCCCCACGACAGAGAGCACATCACCCCGCGCGATCTTCACCTGAGCCAAAACAGGAACATTCACACCACCACGGCTGATACTTTTGATGGAGACACCATACATAAGCTTCTGTTTGCGCAACTCGTCCACAGTCATGCCGTCGATTTTTTTCGAGGCCACAGTTATATCGAGTTCCTCAGCCATGAAATCAACCAGCTCGGCATCCACTACCTCGGGGCCGATCCAGCTCTCGTCGCCTATAATAAATTCGCGACGGCCGCTGAGCACGATCTCATCGCCTATCGATATCCTCAGATCCTGCCCGGGAGCCACATCCAGAATTTTTCCGTCGGAACGGAGACGTTCCACGAATATAGGCTTGCCTTTCTGCCTGAAATAATCTTCGACCTCGGCAACCGTGCGTGGTTCCGAGAAAAAGCTGTCGGTAACCTTATAGGCCCTGAATACCACGGGGCGCTGTGCCCTGATGTAATTAGGATCGGTTGACGCCGTGCCATAATTCATTTTCTTTTCAAGCTCCACTGTCTCGGCCTTCACCTTCTTGATACCGCCGAGTAACCACGGCCCGAGGTTGGCCAGGATATAGGCCGAGCCGATGGTGCCGAACACATACGTCACCGCATAACATACCGGAATCATTCCGAGCCATTTCTGCTTCTCCTCGGCCGAGACAGCCAGCGAATTGATGGTATCCGTACCCACACCGATGACTGCCGACATTGTCTGCGATCCGGCAAGAAGCCCCACAGCCTCCCCTATATTATATCCCATGCATAATGCCACTCCCCACACCGAGAGAAGGCACAGCACGCACACCACGGCACCAAAGAGCACCTGTTTGAGTCCGTCGCCTCTAAGGGCTCGGAAAAACTGCGGTCCCACACTGTACCCGATCGAGAATAGAAACAAGAGGAAAAACACATCTTTCATAGGACCGGGAACAGGTATGTCAAGCTGGCCTACAAGCACCCCCACGAGCAACACGGAGGTCACCGTGCCCAGCGAGAACGATTTGTATTTAAGCTGCCCTATAAAAAAGCCGACACCAAGAGTGAGGAATACGGCCAGCGACGGATTGTCGCGCAATACATGTTCAATCCACTCCATGTTTTAAGTTTAATATGAGTTACTAAACTTTAACATACGGCGGAGACTTTTGGTTCCATAACAGAGTCAGTAAAATAACAATCTGACATTTTGCTATTCAGCGCCCCAACTTTTTCAGAGAAACCGATGTTATAATACAGACGACAGGATATAAGTAATGGATCATCTCTAATCGGTTTCTCCTTATTTATCTGCCATAACAAAAACTACACACTAATTTCTATTTTCTATGCTCGACCAGAATCTCGACCCCAATTTCCGTAAAGGCGACGCCAAGACCGATGTATTCGGCTCTGACGCAATGCTCCAGGCAGCTCCGGTAGAACGCATACCCGCCGGCCCTACAACCCCTGAGATAGCCTATCAGATGGTCAAGGATGAAACTTTCGCCCAGACTCAGCCCAGGCTCAATCTCGCCACATTCGTCACAACATACATGGACGAATACGCCACGCGGCTGATGAACGAGGCTATAAACATCAACTATATCGACGAAACGGAATATCCCCGTGTAGCCGTGATGAACGGCAAGTGTATCAACATCATCGCCAACCTCTGGAATACCCCCGAGACAAACACATGGAAAACCGGTGCCCTGGCGATCGGTTCGTCAGAGGCGTGTATGCTCGGCGGTATCGCCGCGTGGATCCGCTGGCGCGAACGCCGCAAAAAGGAAGGGAAACCTTACGACAAGCCTAACTTCGTGATTTCCACCGGCTACCAGGTCGTATGGGAAAAATTCGCACAGTTGTGGCAGATAGAGATGCGTACGGTGCCTCTGACACTGGAGAAAACCACCCTCGACCCCGTGGAAGCGCTCAAGATGTGCGACGAGAACACTATCTGCATCGTACCTATCCAGGGTGTGACCTGGACAGGTCTGAACGATGATGTGGAAGCCCTCGACAAAGCCCTCGACGCCTACAACGCCAAGACCGGCTACGACATCCCCATCCACGTCGACGCTGCTTCCGGCGGTTTCATTCTGCCGTTCCTTTTCCCGGAAGTAAAATGGGACTTCCGCCTCAAATGGGTACTCTCCATCAGTACCTCAGGCCATAAGTTCGGCCTCGTATATCCCGGCCTGGGATGGGTTGTGTGGAAAGACAAGAAGTATCTCCCCGACGTGATGTCGTTCAGCGTAAACTATCTCGGCGCTGAAATCAGTCAGGTAGGCCTCAACTTCTCGCGTCCGGCCGCACAGATCCTCGGACAGTACTACCAGTTCATCCGCCTCGGTTTCGAAGGCTACAAGAACATCCAGTACAACTCCCTCTCAGTGGCCAAATACCTCCACTCGCAGGTAGGAGCCATGCCGGAGTTCCAGCCCTACTCGCCCGATGTGCCCAACCCCATCTTCACCTGGCTCATGAAGCCCGAAGTGCAGAAGACCGCAAAGTGGACCCTCTTCGACCTCCAGGACAAACTCGCCCAGAAGGGATGGATGGTACCGGCCTACACACTCCCCGCCAACATCGAGAACATCGTTGTGATGCGCGTACTCTGCAAGCAGGGATTCAGCCGCGACATGGCCGACCAGCTCCTCAACGACATCCGTTTCGCCGTGACCGAGCTCAACGCCCTGGAATATCCTACCACCACGCGAATCGCCATGGAGAAGAACGTGCCTCTGGTATCCAAGACATTCAACCATACTGGCAAATAAACTGCCTCCAGGCATCTCTGCGGGTCGCGTGACGCCACCCGCTCCGTAGATCTGCCGGCCGGTGACAACGTCCGTTCGCCGGCCGGCAGTCTACTTTAATTATGACAAAAACGTATCAACTATCCCTCATCGATCATGGATATAACTCTAACCAGGCAACAGATAAAAGAGGCCGCCGCACAGGCCTACACCCATGCTTCGGGCATAACCGGAGGAGCAAACGCCAACTATATACCCTATCTGGCCAATATCGACTCCCGGCTTTTCGGACTGAGCGTAATGCTCCCCGACGGTACCGGATTCAATTTCGGTGATACAGACTATAAATTCGGCATCGAGTCCGTGTCGAAAGTCCCGACCGCTATCCTGGCCATGCGCCAGCACACTCCGGCCGGAGTACTGAAAGATATCGGCGCCGACGCCACCGGGCTTCCGTTCAACTCCATTTTCGCCATACTGCTCGAGAACGACCATCCCTCGACTCCGCTGGTAAATGCCGGCGCGATATCGGCATGTTCCATGATCGACCCCAAAGGCGATTCCGAAGCCAAATGGAAAGCCATCACCGACAATATCACCGCACTCTGCGGCTCGGCTCCGGTTCTTATCGACGAACTGTACAAGAGCGAGAGCACCACTAACTTCAACAACAGGGCGATCACATGGCTGCTAAAGAACTACAACCGCATCTACGACGATCCGGATATGAGCCTTGATCTCTACACACGCCAGTGCTCGCTCGGCATCACTTCCGCCCAGCTCGCCGTAATGGCCGCCACCATAGCCTGCGGCGGGGTGAATCCCGTGACACACAGCAGGGTATTCGACCCGGCCATAGCCCCGAAAATCACCACCCTCATAGCCACCGTAGGCTTCTACCAGCACTCAGGCGACTGGCTTTATACGTCAGGAGTCCCCGCCAAAAGCGGTGTGGGCGGCGGTGTGATGGGGGTTCTCCCCGGAGTTATGGGGATAGCCGCTTTCGCTCCCCCTCTTGACGAAGCCGGAAACTCGGTGAAAGCCCAGGCGGCAGTCAAGGAATTCGCACATATACTCGGACTCGGCATAATGAAGGGCGACCGCGTGACGATAGCCGACTGACAACGAGGGATATAGATAACACACAAAAAACTTTTTCTTATGGCTACAAAATCAAAATCCTCCACTTCGGCCACGGTGAAGTCGGCCGCAAAGCTTGGCGTGGGCACCCTGATGATTATGAACATCGTGGCCGTAGTTTCCCTGCGTGGACTCCCCGCCGAGGCGGTTTACGGCATGAGCTCGGCTTTCTATTATCTGTTCGCGGCGCTGGTGTTCCTCATCCCCGTATCGCTGGTAGCCGCCGAACTGGCCTCACTTTTCCCCTATCAGCAGGGCGGTATGTTCCGCTGGATAGGCGAGGCGTTCGGCAGCAAACTCGGATTTCTCGGCATCTGGCTGCAATGGGTGGAGAGCACCATTTGGTTCCCCACCGTGCTTACCTTCGGCGCCGTGTCGCTGGCGTTTATCGGCATGGATCATGTCGCAGACTCGCATCTGGCCGCCAATAAATTCTACACCATAGCCGTGGTACTCGCTATCTACTGGCTCGCCACGCTCATCTCCATGAAAGGTCTCGGATGGGTCGGCAAAATCTCTAAAATCGGCGGTATGGTCGGCACCGTAATCCCGGCCGGTATTTTGGTGGTATGCGGCGTCATATATCTGGCCGCCGGCGGACACTCGCAGATGAACTTCCACGGCGACTTCTTCCCCGATCTCACCAACTTCGACAATGTGGTGCTCGCGGCGTCGATATTCCTCTTCTACGCCGGAATGGAGATGTCGGGCGTGCATGTGCGTGACATAAAGAATCCCACGGTCAACTATCCCAAGGCGGTGTTCGGCGGAGCGCTCGTCACCGTGCTTATCTTCGTGCTCGGCACATACGCCCTCGGCGTTATCATCCCGGCCAAGGATATCAATCTCGTGCAGAGCCTCCTTGTCGGTTTCGACAACTATTTCAGCGCCTTCCACATGAACTGGTTCACCCCGGTCATCGCCATCGCACTGGCCTTCGGCGTACTCGCAGGCGTGCTGACCTGGGTAGCCGGTCCGTCGAAAGGTGTGTTCGCAGTGGGACAGGCCGGTTATCTGCCACCTTTCTTCCAGAAGACCAACAAGGCCGGCGTGCAGAAAAACATCCTTCTCATCCAGGGTGGAGCCGTGACGCTGCTGTCGCTGCTCTTCGTGGTGATGCCCTCGGTGGAGAGCTTCTACCAGATTCTCTCGCAGCTCACCGTGGTACTCTATCTCATAGCGTACCTCCTGATGTTCGCGGCCGTAATCTATCTGCGTTACTCCATGAAGAACGCCAAACGCCCCTTCCGTATCGGCGCCAAGGGCAACTGGCTTCTGTGGGTTGTGGCCGGAATCGGTTTCCTCGGCTCGCTGCTCGCTTTCGTGCTGAGCTTCTTCCCGCCCGACCAGATAGCGATGGGGTCCAAGACGGTATGGTTCGCCGTACTCTTCGGAGGCGTAGCACTTTTCGTGATACTTCCGTTCGTGATACTGGCGTTCCGCAAACCGGCGTGGGTCAATCCAAAGAGCGATTTCGTACCTTTCCACTGGCAGAAAGACCCGCAATCGCAAGCACTTCTCAAAGCTGCCCGGGAAGCCTATGAAGCAAAGGAATCGGCAAAAGACACAGCTGACACTCCGGCAGCTCCGGACAAGTGATTTCTCCGGATTTCGGTAACACTGTCACCATAATAATGCAGACCGGCGCCGCATCGCATCGCGATACGGCGCCGGTTTTCATTATCGTTTAGGATATATTTCAGCGGATATAGACCTTGGTGGCACGCGAGCCACGGCGGATGATCACCAGACCGGAGTAAGCCGATATATCGGCTATCCGGCGGCCGTCGATAGTATAGTATTCAGGTTCCATATCAAAGTCGGAATCCGGATCATAGAGGTTTCCAGGAAGATCCTCGATCGAGGTCGTTTTCTTTATACCCTCGACCTTGATATTCTTGATCTCCCATGTCGCCGCCTCGTCGGATGTGGAGGTGTAGCGGAAACCGATACGTGCCCTCTTTCCTGCGCAGGCATCGATGGCAGCCGTGGCGTTCATGAAATTCCAGTTCTTACCTTCGGGCCAGCCTGATACGCTGACAGCGGCTCGTGAATCACCCTCTACCTGGATATACACACCGAGCACGGCACCGGGATCATCACAGAAATTCACCGCCTGGTCATACGATGCCCGCACTGAGGCATAGTCGGTGAAATCCAGCTCCGGCGTCCATAGGATGGCGTCGGCGGCATAGTCCGGACCGGTGGCGTCGCCTACATGTGCTGTTCCTGTCCAGCCGTATTTGTCGGTATTCACCCACACGGCATCAATCTGGGAAGGACACGGCGTCACATACTGGATCGTGAATCCGGCATCATCGCCGAGAAGCGAGTTTGCGAAAATCGTCTGCCAGTCCTCGCCGGGAGTGGGATCGGGAAGATTGCCCGAAGCTGACGTGCTTTTTACAGAAGTCTTGGGATTGAAGGCGATGTTCGTGGAGTCGCCCCACACGTATTCCATGAGATTGGGGAAATCCACGTAGGGGTTGCGGTTACCCTGGATGGCATACACCTCGTCGTTGCGCTTGATTTCAATCTCATCCACCTTGTCCTGGCGCGCCCACTTGATATATAAGGTGTAGGCCCATTCCTGAAGCGTGGGATACTGCCCCTGCTTAAGGATGTTCAAGGCCTGATCGCCGGTCCAGGTAAAATTCTGGTAAGCAGTCGCCATGTACATATAGTCGCGGGCGAAATCACCTTTCCATTTGTCGGCCGGCTCCCAGAATTTTTTACCGTTACTGCCTGTGCCGACCAATGTGCATCCATTGTTGGTAGAGGAGTTGGTCACCACGCCCATCGGGTAATTGGACTTCGACGAATTGATTTTCTCCTCGCTGGGCATAAGGTTGAAGAGGTCCTTGTAGGCGTTGTTCTTCGTGCCGCCCCACCAGCTTTTCGGGAAAGAGTGCTCGATGTTCATGCCGCTGATCGCCGAGCCGCGCGAGCCGAAATAGCGCACATCGTTACTGTAACGGTCGATAACCTGGTTGTTGTCCATGCGGTCTGTGGCATAGAAGCCCCACCATGTTGCCCGGTTGCCTGAACCGTAGGAGAGCATCGACACGTTGTTTGCCACGAGCTCATGCACAGCGTTCTTGAGGGCGCTGCCTTTCAAGCCGTTAAGGCTCTTATAATATTCAAGAGGAATTTCGGCATGGGCAGGAGCCACAGCCCACGCACACAGAGCCGCCGCGGCGGCCGAACATATAAGTTTCTTCATTCTGTGTCTATATTTTTCATGACGGTATCACGATACCGTTTCAATAAGGTTAACTATGGTATTCTTCGGGATCAGACTGTTCTGTCAGTCGAACACATCCTCTATGGATGCCTCTGTTGATGTGGATTCCTCCGACACATAGGCATCGGCGAACTCCGAATCGCATATCTCGGAAAAGTCGACTCCGAATCTGGCATCCTGGCTGTAGGGGAGCGATCGGTCAGCGAACACTTTCCTCAGGAAGTTGCCCACTATGGGGAGCGCTGCGGCCGAACCCTGCCCCTGGGCGCCGCTGGCAAAGTGGATGAACCGCTCTTCACCTCCTACCCATGCCCCGGCCACAAGTTCGGGGGAGAAGCCCATGAACCAGGCGTCGGAGTTGGAGTTGGTCGTACCGGTCTTGCCGCCCATCTCGGCTGTTATATTGTAGGGAGCACCGCGCAGACGGCTGCCGGTACCGGCGTTCACCACATTCATCAGCATCGACAGGATCTTGGCGTAAGCTTTTTCGGAGATTACCTCCGTGTGCGAGGCCGAGAACTCGGAGATTACGTTGCCGTTGGCGTCGCAGATAGAGGTGACGTAGAGAGGTTCGGACCGCATGCCGTTGTTGGCGTAGGCCGAATATGCCCCGACCATCTCGCGCACCGACACTTCGGCGGCGCCGAGAGCTATGGATATTACCGGATCGATATGGTTGGTGATACCGAAATTATGCATGTTCCTGACAAGAGTTGCCGGCGACAGCTGCTCCATCAGGCGGGCCGATATCCAGTTGTTGGAGTAGGTCAGCGCCCAGCGCAGGTCAACCATCTCGCCTATGCGCGACGAGCCGGAGTTGCGGGGCATCCATGTGCGTCCGTTCTCGTCCTTGATGACAGGCTGTGCGTTGAGCATCCGGTCGCAGGGGGTGAAGCCCTCCTCCATAGCGTAGGTGTAAAGGAACGGTTTGATTGTCGAACCTATCTGACGGCGTCCGGTGGCAACCATATCATACTGGAAGAAAGAGAAGTCGGGACCGCCGACGTAGGCTTTCACATGGCCGTTGCGCGGATCCATTGACATGAAGCCGCAGCGCAGTATATGTTTGGTGTACAGAAGGGAGTCGCGCGGAGTCATCACTGTATCCACCGGGCCGTGATAGGAGAATACCGTCATCTCGCGCTTGCGGTTGAATTCGTCGAAAATCTCCTGGTCGGAGAATCCGGCCTGGTGCATGGTGCGCCACCGTTCGCTCTGCTTTATGGCATGTTCGATCAGACTCTTCTGTGTGGCTTTGCCAAGTTCGTTGGGGTTGGTGGTATAGGGGGCGTTCGGCACACCGCGCTTCTCACGGAAGAAAGCCGTCTGGAGCGACATCATCTGCTGGCGCACCGCTTCCTCGGCATACTGCTGCATACGTGAGTCAATGGTGGTGTGGATCTTCAGCCCGTCGGTATAGAGGTCATAGCGTGTGCCGTCGGGCTTGGGATTCTTCTCTATCCATCCGAACAGCGGATTGGTCTCCCAGGCGATGGAGTCGTCGACGAATTTCTGCTTCTCCCAGCCGCGGTAATCGGAGCGCACCGGTTTTTTTGCGGTGAGTACGCGGCGCAGCTCCTCCCTGAAATAGGGAGCCATACCGTCTTTATGATCCATACGGCTGAATTTGAGTTCCAGCGGAAGCTGCTTTAGCGAGTCGGCCTCCTCTTTGGAGAGGTAGCCGTTCTTCACCATCTGGTCGAACACGGTGTTGCGGCGCTGACGTGTGCGCTCGTTGTGACGCACAGGGTTGTAATAGGCCGGGTTCTTCACCATCCCCACAAGGGTAGCCGCCTCCTGGATGTTGAGGTCCTTGGGCTCCTTGCCGAAATATACGAAAGCCGCCGACTTGATACCCACGGCGTTGTAAAGGAAGTCGAACTGGTTGAGATACATCTTCAGAATCTCGTCCTTGGAGTAATATCTCTCGAGCTTGACGGCGATCATCCACTCTATAGGTTTCTGGAGGGCGCGGTCAAGCAGGCCGGAGCTTGAGGGGGAGTAGAGCTGTTTCGCCAGCTGCTGGGTGATGGTGGAGCCGCCGCCGGCATTTTTCTGCCTCAGAATGAGAGTCTTGACGAACACGCGCATGAAAGCGCGCATATCCACCCCCGAATGGTCGAAGAAACGGGAGTCCTCGGTGGCGATCAGGGCGTCGAGCACATGCTGGGAGATCTCGGAATAGTCGGCATACACGCGGTTGCCGGAGTTGCGGTAGTAGCGGCCCATCTCCTCGCCGTCGGCCGAATATATTATAGTGGCGAATTTATCGTTGGGGTTCTGAAGTTCCTCCACCGGAGGCATATAGCCGATCCATCCGTTGTAGATACAGATGAACAGCAGGAGCACCACAAGCACCCCTGCGCCGAATATCTTCCACATCCAGCCGACAATCCGGCGGGTGCGCCTGGCGCGAGCGTTACGTTCTGTGTCAGCAGTAGTATTCATATAAAACTTACCGTTCAACCGACAAAGTTAGTAATTTTTTACTACAAACACTCCAACTGTTCAGCGGCACACCTCTTTTTTTTGTATTTTTGCGGAAATTTAAACAGCATGACTCCTGAACGCACACCCTCGTTTTCTCTTATGCAGGCCGTGAAACGGCGTTTTTTCGCCATGCGCAACGGCGATCTCGCGGCGCAGATGGCCCGCGGGGGGATCTCCTACCGTATTAATTTCGGACTTAATCTGCCTCAGATCTCCGACATAGCGCAGGCGGCCCTGACCGGCACACTCCCCGACAATCCCCATACACCTGACGATGAGGAGCGGCGCGCGCTCGCACGGCTGCTGTGGGACAACGCCACCACCCGCGAGAGCCGCCTGATAGCCCCCATGCTGCTCATCCCCGGCGATATCGACAATAAGTCGGCATCGGAGATGTTGCGCGGAGTGATGACCACCGAAGAGGCCGATGTGCTGTGCCACCGTCTTCTGCGACATTACCCCGGGGCAGAGAAGATCGCACACGGGCTCCTCGCCGACAGCGGCGCGACCGACCTCCGGCGTTATGCCGCATTACGCCTGCTGCTGAACCTGCTGATTTCCGGCAAGGGCTTTATCCCCGCCATAGAAGCCGCCGTACACGCCGAGTCGGAACGCGGTTGCCGCCTCACCGCCCCTGTCTGCCGCCAGCTGCAGGACGAAATAGAATTTAGGGTCTGAGGGCGGTCAGCTCCAGTACCCTGTCGGTGCCCGTTGTTACGGGATAATGGCGCGAGGCGCGGATGCCTGGCACCCAGAGGATAGTTTCAGTGCCTGTACGCGGGTCAATGGCAGAAAGCACTTTCACGCGCTCCTTGTCGGCCTCCGACAGAACGGCGTCGCGGAAAATATCACTCAGAAGACGTGTACCTTTCATGCCATAAGGCGCCATGCGGTCGCCACGACGCGGCGCACGGACCATGAAGCGCAGCCCTTCCCGGAGAATCCCGGCGTCAATCCACATTTTCCGTGCGTCACGCACCGGGCGGAAGTCCTTAACGTCCAGAACTTTCGCCGTCAGCCATGCCGGAAGAGTCGACGATGCCGTGAAATCTATCTCCTGCGGAGGATCCTGCTCCGTTTTGCAATACGGCAACAGGCGTCCGCGATCGAGCAGCATACGCGAATCGCCGACATCGAATATCTTGCCCGACTCGCCTCGGGCAGCGGCCGCAACCGCCGCATCCGCCTGCCGGGCATCAAAACCGGGATAAAGTGGAAGCAGCATCCTGAACAGAAGATGGGAGGGCGACGGCTCCGACAGAAGTGCCGCCATATCGACAACCCCGTCAGAATCGACCAGCGCGTCGCGTTTCTGCGCCAGCATCCCTTCCAGAAGATCGCGATCATCGCGGAGATAACGCATGGATCGCCCCACACGCTTCAAGGCGTCGTGAGCCGTCTGTTCCAATGCCGGCAGCACATGGTGGCGCAAGCGGTTACGCCCGTAATCGTCGGAGAGATTGGATGAATCGGTCACGAAATCCACGTTCTTGCCTTTAAGATAAGCCTCTATCTCCGAGCGTGTACACCCCAGAAGCGGACGGATATAAATGCCACGCCGAGCGGCCATCCCTGAAAGCCCCGGCAAGCCGCTGCCCCGCAAAAGATTGAGAAAGAACGTCTCCACATCATCCTCCAGATGATGCCCCACGGCCACGTAACGCAGACCGAGAGCGGCTGCCCTGTCGGCGAACCACTCGTAGCGCAACTCCCGGCAGGCCATCTCAACCGACTCGCCGGTAAGCGCGCGACGCGACGCCACATCGAAGCGCACACACTCAAGAGGCACGCCGATAGAGTCGCACAAACCGCGCACGTACATTTCATCGCCGTCGCTCTCCGGGCCGCGCAGCCCGAAATTGCAATGCAGCCCCACACACGTCAGCCCCGCCTCACGGAGCGCCAGGAGCAAAGCCACGGAATCGGCACCGCCGCTGAGAGCCACACCGATCGGTTCCCCCCGGCCGATGCCGAGGCGGTCAAGCTCCGCGCCTACACGCCGGGGCACAGCCAGCTGTTCCGCCGTCATCAGGGATTAAGCTGGTTGGGATCGAAGAAATCCATAATTTCACGTGTATGTTCCAGCAGGAGGGCGCCGGGTCCTCCGGGATCCTCCTGGGCCGATTCCTCATAAGCGGAGATGGCGCCCGCGCGGTCGCCCGTTTTCCACAGAAGTTTCCCTTTTTCGGCCAGGACGGCGGCCAGAAGGGCCTCGCCGCGCGAGTTGTGGTTCTCCTCCATCTTCAGCGCGTCGATGAGGGGCTGCATCTTTTCCAGAGCCTCCTGCGGGGAATTGTCAGCCACAATTTGTTTAATATTTTGAAGTATATCCATAATTTCGTACTTTTGGTGTCACAAATATAACAAATCCCCGAGAATTATGCTCCGAACTTCCTCCGTTATTTCTATAATATGTGCCTTTTTCGTTTCGATGACGGCTTTTGCGGCTGATCCGACCGCCACAAACTACACCGCCGACGAATGTTGCGGCACGCATATCCCCTACCCCGCACGTCAGCACGACACGGCTTTACCCGACACCCTTGCGCCGGTGTTCATCAATCATGTGGGACGACACGGAGCACGTTTCCCCTCATCTCCTTCAAACACTCTCGAACTGCTGCGCACCCTTCACCGGGCCGACTCGGCGAAAGCCCTCACCCCGCTGGGCAAGGATCTGATGAAACTGGCCGACCTCGTGGCCGCCCGGTCGCATAACCGATGGGGGGCTCTCGACTCGTTGGGAATGGCCGAACAGCGCGGCATCGCCTCGCGGATGTTCAAGGCCTATCCGTCGCTTTTCAAGGGAGGCAATGTGTCGGCAATCAGCTCATATTCGCCGCGCTGCGTGATGTCGATGTACGAATTCACGCATCAGCTCGACAGGCTGAACAACAACGTGGAGATAATCACCTCCTCCGGCAGGCAGAACTCGCAGCTGATGCGCCCCTTCGACCTCGACACTGAATATCTCGACTGGCGCGACTCACGCGCATGGGAGGAGCCATACAACATGGCCTACGAGACTACCGCGCCGACAGCCCCCGCACGGCGCCTGACCGGCGATTTCCTCTCCTCGGAAGATGCCCGGCGCCTCTCCATGACGGCCTATGACGTGCTCTCGTGCCTCCCCTCGATGGGGATGGCCAACGAGCTGGCAAAATATTTCACACCCGAGGAATACAACGCCCTGTGGGCACTCTCCAATCTGCGTTTCTACCTGCGTTACAGCGCGAACACCCTCTCCACCCTCCCCGCCGACATCGCCTCCGCACTGCTGATGAACCTGATCTCCACCACCGATGCCGCGGTACTGGGTGATTCGCCGCAGACCGTGATGCTCCGTTTCGGCCACGCCGAGACGCTGATGCCGCTGCTGTCGCTTATGCGCCTGCGCGGCTGCTACTACATGACCAACTACTTCGACACCACGGCCATGCACTGGTGCAATTTCCACGTTGTGCCGATGGCTGCCAACCTCCAGATGATATTGCTGAAATCAAAGTCGGGCAACTACTATGTGCGGTTCGACCTCAACGAAGAGCCTGTTCCACTGATGCCCAATTCCGACGCCATATACCTCCCCTGGGCCACCGCTCGCCAGTACCTCAACCGCTGTCTGCCTCTCCACCTCCAGCTCTGAGCCGCAGGCTCCCTCTTTAACCATGTAAATACTTGACCATTATGGGGAAACTGCTCCCCGCACCAAAATCACACAACACCTTAAAAATGCCGAATATAGTTAATCTCAAAGCTGTAGGAGCACTGCTCAACGGCAAAGAACATTTTTATATCCCCTCCTACCAGCGCGGTTTCCGCTGGAGAAGAAAACAGGTAGAGGATCTTCTCGGCGATCTTTATTCCTTTACCCGGCGCCCCCGGATAGCCACCGAAACCTCCACATCGCCTTACGGTGACTTCTATTGCCTCCAGGCTCTGATTGTCAAGCCTATACCTGTAGGCGACCCGCGCCGCGACAAGGCGCTTCCCCCGGAGCTTGCCGGTGACCCGGAGCACCGCCTCTGGGAACTCGTCGACGGGCAACAGCGCCTCACCGTAATCCTGCTCCTGCTCCGTTCATTCCTCAAGATACTCAAGAACGATATAAAGGAGGATTACGAAAAAGATTACTACACAATATATTATGAGTCGCGGCCGACATTCATCGAAGGTCTCGACAAGGAAGATGCCGACCCGGATATCGACCTCCTGCACGCCCGCGCCGTATGCCGCGTGGCCGAAGAATGGGTTTCACGCGAACATGGCGGCAAAGGGATAGAACTCAGCAAATTATATCTCGGCGGCGAGGGAGCTACCCGCAAAGCGCTCGCCTCGGAGATTGTGAACCTCATCGTGGCGAACACCACAGCCGATGTGGTGAAATTCATCTGGTATCAGCTTGATGCCGCGGCCGATACCGACACCGTGCGCGAGTTCATTCGCATCAACAACGGCAAGATACCGCTGCTCGACTCCGAGCTGGTCAAGGCCCTCTTCCTCCAACGCCGCTACGACCCCCGGGGGAAACTCCTGGATGTGGCCACACAAAGGGCCATGGAGTGGGAGAACATGGAGAACCGCCTAAATGCCAGCGACTTCTGGTGTTTCATATCTCCCGACGACAACAGTACGGAAGACCGCATGGGATACCTCCTGGAAATGCTCTACCGCGCCGAACGGAAAAAACTGTCACCCAATGACCGCTCGATCAAGATAGAGAAAGGTGATGTGTTCCGCTTCTTCTACAATGCTTTCGAAGGGAAAAAAGGAGACACCCTCAAATCAGCCCTTGACGAGAAATGGGCGCTCATCGTGGATGCCTTCCACGCCATAGAGGACTGGTACGAATCGCCGTTGCGCTTCAATTATATCGGCTTCCTCATCCAGGCCGGCGAAGATGCCGCCGATATTTACGCGGCTTTCCGGCAGGGAGTCGACAACATGCTCCCCGACGGCCTCTCTTTTGACCAATGGCTAAAAGAACGCATCCGCCGACAGTTTCCGGACGATATGGTGAGCCTTGTCGACGCCGAGACCTCCGCTCATGAATCCGACGGAGAGGAGACACCTCGCAAAAAGCCGCGCATAACAGTGGAATACGGCAGCGGCACAAAGACAATCCGCAATATCTTCCGTCTGCTCAACATCGAACTGCTCACCTCCCAGTTCCGCCTGATTTCGCAGGGGAAAGAGAAAAAGGACATCCGCGACTCGGGGGTGTTCCGCTTCCCCTTCGATCTCTACAAGGCCAACGGCTGGGATATCGAACACATCGACTCACAGACGGAGAACCCGCTGAAATCAAACGAAGACCAGGTGAGATGGATTACCGGGGCTATGCTCGACACCGTGACCGGTCTGACCGAAGATGACCGGAGTGAAATGGAGAAAAACGTCAAGATGGTTGAATCCGACCGCGAAGCAAGGCCCTCCTGGGATTTTCTGGCCGGGAAAATCTCTCCCGAACTTATGTCGGAACTCAACAAAGGGGGCTGGAAAAAAGCTGTGGCCCTGATTCAGAACGAAGTTGGCGTGGAGAAACACAACGAGCATTTCATCGGTAACCTGACCCTCCTCGACACTGCGACCAACCGTACATACAAGAACGCGCTTTTCTGTTCCAAACGGAAATCCATAATCGAAGCCGTGAGCGCCGGAAGCTATATCCTCCCGGCAACACAGTATGTGTTCATGAAATTCTTCGATCCCGACACCATCAGCGCCACCTCCCGCATACGCTGGAGCGGCGCCGACAAAGAGAAACACCACGATTTCATCTACAACCAACTCAAGGAATTCCTGCCAGATGCCAGATAACAACCGACTCTATACTTTCGACGGGCTGCTGCGCCAAGGTATTTTCGACAAGGACACGGAGACTTTCAAGCCCGTGTCGACCGTACTTATCCCTAAAATCCAGCGCCCTTACGCCCAGGGACGTGTGTCGCAGACAGAAATACGACAGAACTTTCTCGACGACATATTCACATGGCTCACACAACCGGGCAAAACGCTCGAGCTGAATTTCGTGTACGGCTCGTTGACCGACGGCACTTTTGAACTTCTTGACGGGCAGCAGCGACTCACCACCCTCTTCCTCTTGGGGTGGTATCTTGCCGTAAACGAAGAGGATCCCGAACCCATAATGAAACTTCTCGGTAAATTCTCATACGAAACACGCACCACATCGACAAGTTTCATCAAAAAGCTGATTGACAAGAAGCTGACTCTTGACAAGCTCCCGGCCGTGAATCCGGTTTTCAGCGATACGACACCACGAGCCGCGATCACCTCACTCGGCTGGTACACTGGCGCCTACTCCAAGGATTCCACCGTGACCGGTATGCTGAGGATGCTCGACGACATACACCGCAAATACATCTCCTATCCCGAAGAGTCGCGCCCCGTCTACGCCGATCTCGACCGGATCCGGTTCTACCTTCAGGACCTCGACAAACTCGGGCTTACCGACGAGCTGTTCATCAAGATGAACGCCCGCGGCCTGCAGCTCACCCCCTTCGAGAATTTCAAGGCAGAACTCAGCGGCTGGCTCAGAAGCGACCCGTTCGGTGACCGACGTTACGAAAAAGAGGTCGAGACGCAAAGCGGCCGCCTCCCGTTCTGGCTCTTCTTCTGCTCCAGTATGGACGGCGAATGGAACGACTGTTTCTGGACAAAACCCGCCGCCGACTCACTCGATGACCTCGGAGCGGCAGAAGCCGATTCTCGCTTTTTCACTTTCATAAAACGCTGGCTCGCCAACCGTGCCGTCACTCTCGGGCAGGAAGAACCTCTGACTCCGGATTACAACATCAAAAAAGAACCCGACTGGCTTTATTATTTCCGCTATTTTTCCGACAAAGCCAAAACCGACCGTTACCACTCGTTCGCAACATTCAGGGAGTTCTGCGAGGCAGCCTCCGCCAAAGGGTATGATATAATCGGTGAACTTACCCACATCCTCGCCACAATCTCCGACCGGGCAACAGGCCCCGTGATAAGAGAGGCCTACACCGCACCCTGGGCCGCCTCGTCGCAGAAGCCATGGGAAAGGAATTTCGAAATGCGCCCGATGATTTTATTCTCGGCGATAGCCGAATTTATCCGGACACAGCCCTACGATATCACCACTCCCCGGAAGATCGGGGAATTTGAATCCCGCGAATTCCGGCGGTGGATGCGCGTGGCCCATAATGTGGTGGAAAACAGAAATATCGACAGCGAACGTGTGCAGTTGGCCACTACTCGCCAGTTCAAGGATGTCATCCGGTTTAACGGCAAACCCGTTTACCTGCGCCTTCTCGATTATATCGATTCCTCCAAAGGTGATTCAAACCGAGAGTTCCGCGAGGAAGCGGCAAAAATCCAGCGCATCATCTCCGACAACGGGTGGCAGGAAAAATCCCCCTGGGAGGAGGCTTTCAAGGAGGCCGAGAAAGACCCTTATATGACCGGTTCAGTGGCTTTCTATCTTGATGAGGACACCGATGTCGCAACCTTCCGCGCCCGCACGGCGCGCGTGCCCCTCCTCTTCAACGCCAAAGGTATAGAACCCCGCTTCCGCCACGACTACCTGCTGTGGCGAGCCATCCTCGCCCGCGACACCGATTGGTCGACCTTCCGGCTTGACTCTTATATAATCCGTATCACCAACGACGTGAGCGGCAACCGTCTCCTCAAGACACGCACCGTATGGAACGAGGCTGCGGCGGTACGTCGACTCTTCCGCGAACTCCTTGATAAAACCACAATCGAGGAGATGGCCGCACATCTTGACTTGGTGGCACTGGAATCCAACGCCATACTCTTCCCCGATAACTGGAACGAAGAGACCTGTTCACTCTCCGAAGAGGGCCTGAATGTGTTGCGCGCTTCCGGGCAGAACGGCGGTGCGATGGGATGGCTCACGCTGACCCTGAAGTCTGTAGGCCGCGACACAATGGGAGTATGGCTCAGCCAGGACGGCGTCATGGCGCTCTATCGCGGATCGGTCAACTGCCTGTACCTCAACAATCACCGTGATAAATTCATTCCGGATCTTGAAAAGACGCTGACTGACAGCGGCTTCACTGTCTCCTACATGGATCAGCGCGCCAAAGACAACTACGACCGCTTCGACCTATATTCCGGCGACGTTATAGAAATTCTGGCCTCCCGTCCGCTGCAGGAAGAGACCGCTATGGAGGAAAAAGAAACAACAGATACCCCTCGCAAAGAAGAATATCTGCTGTATTTTTCGTCACATTTCGGATTGTACGTCTATGCCGCATCCGAAGAAGCGGCAGCGCGCCTTACCGGGAAATTCGATGCTGCGGGGGGCAGCCGGGAGGTGTACGATGAGAACGGATATCGCAAAACCTACACCGCCCTCTCACGCCTGTTCTATCTCGCCCTCTACATTCCCGACATCCGCAAAGTCACACCTGCCGTCATCGCGGAAATTGTAGGAGCGTCCGCATGACCGGCAGAGATTCAAATGGGATTCAGACGCTCCGCATTCTAACGCTCAGAAGATCTGAATGATATTAAACGCCAGTACTCGGTCGAAGACCGTTGCTGTGGTTAGCCCCTTGATAAGGCGCTTCAGCGCCGGTTCATGGGGAAATGCAGGTTGGTGCGGAGAAGGCAGCCTTGAAGAGGCTGAGTGTGGGAACGAAAATTAAGATCAATCCTATAACCAGCCTCTTCAAGGCTGCTCCCAGAACCGGAATACGATAATACCCCATGAACCGGCGCTGAAGCGCCGGTTCATGGGGCTAACCACAGCAACGGTCTTCGACCGAGGACATGGAAGCCAAAAGATATAGGGAGTGTCAGCATGACTGGCAGAGATTCAAATGGGATTCGGACTCTCTGCGGAGCGTCCCTACACCGGAGATCAGAAGGAGTAGGAGATGCCTATGGCGGGAATGATGGCGTGCACGTTGTATTTAGCGGTGAACTCCTGCTCCGCAGGGAGTTCCGAAAGGTCGGCCCCCTTGTAGGCGGGGAGCCCGACTGCCGACAGAACGGCATTGTAGGCCGCTACCCCTGCATTGTATTCCGCGAGTCCGGCGTTATATTGGCCGGCGAGGAAATCGGCGTATGAGCCGGTACCGCGTTCGGTGCCGAGTCCCTTGGCATACATGAACGAGAAATCAACCGACAGGTTCTTTATCGGACGGAACGAGAGACCTACGGCCGGTTCTATACGGGTCATGCCGGGGGTCTCGGGATTGTAAAACTCCGTGTTGCAGGGTGTAAAGTCCACCATCAGGCCGGCCCTCAGATCCAGGCGGCGTGTCAGCGAGTACTGACCGCCGAGGTGCAGGGTCCATGCATTGTGGTAGTCCTTTTTGAGATGCTGGTCGAATTCCGGCAGCTGGTCGAACTTGAAATCCAGATACTTATATGTGCCCCACCCGTTCAGCTGCGCGTCGAAAGCCAACAGAAGCTTCTCCACCGGCTTGTAGCTCACACCGAAAGTGAATACCCACGGCGCAGGCATCGAGGCGTCGAAGTTGGTGTAGTTGAGATTGTCGAGAGTCTCGCCCAACACCGTGCGGGCCATCTCGTCGGCATACTCCACCGAGGCATCCCCTGCCTTCACATGGAGCTTCATCTTCGAGCGGAACGACGCGCCTACGGTCCAGCGGTCGGTGATGTCCCACATCGCGCCCACGTTCACACCCAGAGCCAGCTCAGACGAGCCCTTGAGGTTCACCGAGGCCGGGGGCATAAGCCCGTATTTTGTCTGAGGCTCCTGCGGTTCCGGGGCATCGAACGGTTGGCCGGTGAGGGCGGCCTGCGTGCGCGCCACATTATATTTAAGGAGTGCGGCCTGGTACTGGAGGTCGATCACGCGGTCCATCGAGGAAGCCGACACCAGCGCCTTGTCGAGGTTCACCGTACCCCACCCTATCATCAGGCCTGCGCCAACCGAGAGATTTGGGAGGATGCGCCACGACACCGTGGGCTGCACGGTGTACACCTTGAGGTCGACCGACTGGTTGAGCATCGCACCGGGCCATGAGCGTCCCCACGTTATGGAGGAGCCGTAGGGGGTGTAGAAGGTCACGCCGGCATATAGGTTATCATAGATGCGGAAGGATGCCGACACATTCATCGGCGTTGCTATCTTGCTGGAGGTGCTGTACTTGCTCCCGTCGGGAAGAGTGGCCGAGGCACTGGACTTTATGGCTGTGACGGCGCCCGATAGTTCGAGAGTCTTGTCGGAGAATACCATCCCCGCGGGGTTGAAAAGCTGGCTTTCAGCCCCGAGCTTCATAGCCACGCCCACGTGGCCCATACCTATCTGTTTGGCACTGAATGTGTTCACCTGATAACCCTCGGCCATGGCCGGGAGAGCGGCAACTGCCATCACGGCAGTGCATAATGCTTTGTTCATAAACCTTAGAAATTGTTACTCTTTATGAAATATGCGCCAAAATTACCAAAAATATCCCAAACAGCCAAATTTCGGATCAGGGGTTAACTGAAAAAGAACTAAATTTGCGCCGCTCGACACCGCTGACGCGGTTATCCCCCGGGATACTTATTGCGGTCGCGACAGGTCGCGAACCCTACGAAATACAAATTGAAATGAAAAGGATTCACATTATCTTCGCTGCGCTGCTGGCGCTCCTCTGCGCCTCCACCTCCCATGCAACAGTTGTTGTCGCCGCTGACAACGGCGAACCGCTCCCGCAGGCTTCAATATTCAACTCCTCCGGCGCCGTGGCCGCTCTGACCGACAACGACGGCAGAATACCCGCACTCGAAGCCGCGGCCTACCCGCTGCGCGTGCGTTTCATGGGCTTCGAGGAGTCCGAAGTCACCTCCGCCGCTACCGACACCCTGCGCATGTTGCCGGCATCCTATCCCCTCGCCGAAGTCACCGTCAGCCCCGAAGGGCGCCCGGTGTCGTATCTCAGGGGATATATGCGCGAATACAGCAGCATCATCTCCGGCACCGACTCCCTCATAATGTTCACCGAACACTATGTTGACTTCATGACCGTGCCCGATTCGGTGAAAATCAAGAAACTCAAGGGGTGGAGCAGTCCCCGCACCCTGGCCCGCGAAACCTTCGCACGAATGAGCAACGACCGCGGGCTCGACAGTATCGTCACCAACATAGACTACGAACTGATGAGCTGGTCGGATATGGCCTCCGTGGCCGACGGCGTTAAGGTGCCGGAGAATATTCTCAACGGCGCTCCCGGCGTTACCGACTCCGTTCCGGGCAAATACTGGATGGAAAAAATATGGCGCAAGACCCCGGCCGGGATAACCCTTGGCGTCGACATGCTCGCCTCGCATAAAGAGCACCGCTATTCCCCCTGGTATTTCAAGCTCTTCGGCATGACCATCGACTGCACCACATTGCAGATGAACATGCTCTACGACACCCCGCAGGACGGCACCCTCCACTCCTCCGACCTGCAGAACATGTCGTTCGCCATCGAGATGGATGGCCGCGGCAAGCTGATAAAGAAGGTGTTCCATGCCAAACAGGCCGTGGATATGCGCTCCTACAGCGAGATATACATCACCGACCGCAGCTTCCTCACCCCGGAGGAGGCCCGCGAAATAGCCAGACACCCCTCGCAGGAAGGGATGCACGTGCCCACCGACATCCCCCCGCTCGATGCCCCGACCCTCCGCCTCATCGACCGCGTCAAAGCCATGCAAAAGTAACCTCGAAATCCATCCGGTTAATAAAAATTGCCTGCATCCGAACAGATACAGGCAATCACTACTGTCCACTAAAAATGGACGGGGTTAATAATTAAATAAATTCGGTTCAC
>URZG01000005.1 GCA_900552325.1 uncultured Porphyromonadaceae bacterium
ACCGGTCTCGACCGGTGGCTGCGCGCCCAGCTCGTGCGTTACGATACCGCCGAGGGGTTCGGCGTGTTCGCCGTGATGAACGCCGTGCGTGCCGATATACCGCGCACGGCCGTAAGCTCGCCCGACCTGTGTTCGTGGGCCTGGCAGCAGGTGCTCCGCGACGACGCCGGCACCGATGCCGAAGTGCTCTCGCGGGCAGTACGGCGCCTCTATGCCATACTGCGCGACACCGAGAAGATGCTCCTCGATAAGTTTCCGCATCTGCATCCGGTGCTCCCTCAGGATATTGTGGAGGCTGACGCGGCCGGTATCGCCGACGACGATCCCGAGACCGACCCTCGGCGCATGGAGCACCGCTACGTCAGGGACCATGCCGACAAGGCCATGATCTTCACCTCGATCCCCGCCGAAGAGGAGGAGGGCGCCATGTCGGCAGCGCGGCTGATTGTATGGAACGAAATGCTCCGCACCCCTCTCGAACTGGCCGAGGTGGCGATCTTCCCTCCCGGCACCGATGCCCCTCTGGAATCGGTCGGGGGCAACATCTGGCGCGATACCCTGGCGCTGCATATCCTTCACCAGACTGAACTTCTGAAATGAGAATAGATATCCTTACCGTACTCCCCGAGATGTTCGACTCCCCGCTGAACTGCTCCATCCTCAAGAGGGCGCAGACAAAGGGGCTCGTGGAGTTCCATATCCACAACCTGCGCGACTACACCACCAACAAGCACCGCAAGGTCGACGACTATCCCTTCGGGGGTGAGGCCGGAATGGTGATGCAGGTGGAGCCGATCGATCGTGCCATCTCGGCGCTGAAGGCCGAGCGCGATTATGACGAGGTGATCTTCACGTCGCCCGACGGCGAACGTTTCGACCAGCCTATGGCCAACCGTATGTCGCTGCTGGAGAACATCATTATCCTCGCCGGTCATTACAAAGGGGTGGACTACCGTGTGCGCGAACACCTGATAACCAGGGAGATCTCCGTTGGCGACTATGTGCTCACCGGCGGGGAGCTTCCCGCAATCATTATCTCCGACGCGCTGGTGCGTCTTATCCCCGGCGCCATCGGCGACGAGCAGAGCGCCCTCAGCGACTCTTTCCAGGATAACCTGCTGGCGGCTCCCGACTATACACGCCCCGCGGAGTACAAGGGGTGGCGCGTGCCTGACATACTCCTTTCGGGCCATGAGGCCAAAATTAAGGAGTGGCAGCACGAGCAGGCACTCGAACGCACGCGCCGTCTGCGTCCCGACCTCCTTAAATAACGTAGATGCAGCTTCCCGACGGACTGAAGGAGGAGGTGCGCCGCATGGCTCTCGAGGCAGGGGCGGTGGCCGCGGGTTTCGCCCGCGCGGGGGAGGTCGACGGGGAGACGGCTGTGCGGTTCGACCGCTACATAGCCCGCGGAGGCCATTTTTCCATGACTTACATGGAGAATTACCGCGGGATACGCCTGAATCCCCTGCTCCTCTTCACACCTCCGGCAGAGGCCGGAACGGTGATCTCGATGGCTTTCCCTTACCGGCACCCCGGAGCGAACCCCCTTTTCGCGCTTTATGCGCAGGGAGAGGATTATCACAAGGCGCTCAGGCGCAGGCTCAGACCGCTGGCACGCCATATCGCCGACCGCAGCGGCGCGAGGTGCCGCATCTGTGTGGATACCGCCCCGGTGCTCGAGCGCTACTGGGCGGTGCGCGCCGGGATAGGGTTCATAGGGCGGAACCGCACACTGATAGTGCCGGGTGCCGGATCCTTCTGTTTCCTGGCGGAGATAGTGACGGAGGCCGTGTTCGAGCCTGACGATCCGTGCCGTCTCACCTGCGGCGACTGCGGTGCCTGTGTGCGCGGCTGCCCCGGAGGCGCCCTCGGAGCCGACACTTTCGACTCTTCGCGCTGCCTGAGCTGCCTCACCATCGAGCACTGCGGGGAATGGCCGGCCGACGCCCCGCATCCGGCGGGAGCCACGATATATGGCTGCGACGTGTGCCAGTTGCGCTGCCCTCACAACGCCACGGCGCCGCAGGGGCTTCCGGAGTTTGCCCCCTCGGAGGGGATGCGCGCCCTGACCCTCCCGACGCTTCTTGATCTTGACGAGAGGGGCTACAGCGCCCTCTTCGCCGCCTCGGCGGTGACCCGCTGCCCGCTGGAGCAGCTGCGCCGCAACGCCCGGCGGGGAGCGACATGATAATTTCAAACCGGCGGTCGCGACAGGTCGCGACCCTACAACAGATATGGCAACAGCTTTTTATGCGGGGTCGTTCGATCCCTTTACAACAGGACACAAGTCGATTGTCGACAGGGCTTTGCCGCTGTTCGACAAGGTGGTGATCGGCATAGGGGTGAATACCTCCAAACGCCCCTGGCAGGAGCTGGAGGAGCGCCTGCGCGCTATCCGCGGGCTTTATGCCGGGGAGCCGCGCGTGGAGGTGACCGCCTACACCGGTCTGACTGCCGACGCCGCACGCGGCTGCGGAGCAACGGTGCTTCTGCGCGGGGTGCGGTCGTGCGCCGATTTCGAGTACGAACGTAACCTTGCCGACGTAAACCGCAACATTTCAGGGCTGGAGAGCGTTTTTATTATGGCACTTCCTGACCTGGCGTGGGTCAGCTCGTCGATGGTGCGCGAGCTGGCGGCTTTCGGGCATGATTATTCACAGTATATTCCTTGATCTTATGAAACGTTTCAACTTACTGATACTTACCGGAGCGGCTCTATTAGGCGCTTCGTGGCAACTGCGCGGGGCGCAGCCGCAGCCCTCGTCGGACGGACCCGACGAGATGCCCGCTTACCAGAAACTCGGGTATGCGGAGAGGATCATAGAGTCGTTCTACGTCGACTCGGTGGCTCCCGGGAAACTCGTGGAGGAGGCTATAGTGTCGATGCTCCACACGCTCGACCCGCACTCCACATATTCCGATCCGGAGGAGACTAAGGAGCTTACCACGCCCCTCGACGGCAATTTCTCCGGCATCGGGGTGCAGTTCCAGATGATCAAGGATACCCTGCAGGTTATCCAGACCACCGCCGGCGGCCCGTCGGAGAAGGTGGGTATCCTGCCGGGCGACCGCATCCTGCAGGCCGGTGACTCGCTGATTTCGGGTGCGAAAAGCCCCAACTCGCGCATCCTCAAGATTCTGCGCGGACCCAAAGGGACGGAGGTGGAGCTGAAGGTGCTCCGGCGCGGAGTGTCGCAGCCGCTGACATTCAACGTTACCCGCGACGATATCCCTATCTATTCGGTCGACGCCTCGTATATGGCCGACCCGACAACGGGCTACATCCGCATCTCCCGCTTTGCAGAGAGTACACCCGAAGAGGTGGAGAAGGCGCTCAATACGCTCAAAAAACAGGGGATGAAGAACCTGCTCATCGACCTGGAGGATAACGGCGGCGGCTACCTCGGCGCCGCCCACTCGCTGTCGTCGATGTTTCTGGAAAAAGGGGATACCGTGGTGTTCACCGCATCGCCGAAGATGGGCGACAAGTATTACACCGTGCGCTCGCGCGGCGGTTTTCCGGCCGACGGGCGCGTGGTGGTGATGGCCAACCAGTATTCGGCGTCGGCTTCCGAGATTACGGCCGGAGCGATCCAGGATAATGACCGCGGACTGGTGGTGGGGCGTCGCACGTTTGGCAAAGGGTTGGTGCAGAGACCGTTCCCCTTCCCCGACGGCTCTATGATACGCCTTACCGTATCGAAATATTTCACCCCTTCGGGGCGCTGCATACAGAAACCCTACACCAAGGGGGAGGAGGACGACTACCGCCGCGATATGCTTCATCGCTATCAGTCGGGCGAGTTCTCGTCGGCCGACTCGGTGCATCTCGACACGAGCGAGGTATATTACACGCGCCGCAACGGCCGCAAGGTTTACGGCGGCGGGGGTATCATGCCGGATGTGTTCGTGCCAATCGACACCACGATGTATTCCGATTTCTACCGCGACCTGGTGGCCAAGGGGATCGTGAACCGTTTCGCGGCCACATACGTCGACGACAACCGCAAGGAGCTGCACAGACGTTATCCCGACGAGGCGTCGTTCCTGAAAAATTTCGAGGTCGACCCCGAAATGCTGCGCCGCGTGGTGGAGATGGGTGTGGCCGACTCCGTGAAATATGACGACACCCAGTTCGAGACCTCACGCCCGATGATGCAGGCCGTGCTGAAGGGCCTTATAGGGCGCGACCTCTTCGAGCAGGCCACCTACTACAAGGTGGTCAACCCCGTTCTCAACCCTATCTACCGCGAGTCGCTGGCCCTCATAAACGACCCCGAGCGTTACGCCCGCCTCCTCGCCGGCGACCGCCGGTAACATCCATCCGTCAAATTGTAGGGACGCTCCGTGGAGCGTCCGGATAACGACCTGAAAACAAGGTTCATTCCGGACGCTCCACGGAGCGTCCCTACAGTAAAGCGGTGTTTATTCCTTGAAGAGGGAGCGGATGGAGCCGATGGAGGAGAGGACGGAGGAGGCTTCGTAGGGGATGTAGACGGTCTTGTTGTCCTGGCCGGAGGTCATCTCGCGGAGGGTGTCGATGTACTTCATGGCGAGCATGTAGGTGGCGGGGTCGGTCTTGCCGGCTGCCACGGCTTCGGCTACGCGGCGTATGGCTTCGGCTTCGGCTTCGGCATTGAGGATGATGGCTTTGGCCTCACCCTCGGCGCGGAGGATTTCCGACTGTTTGTGGGCCTCGGCCTCGTTGATGCGCGAGGCTTTCTCACCTTCTGAGCGGAGGATGAGCGACTGTTTCTCGCCCTCGGCGTTGAGGATTTCGGCGCGGCGGTTACGCTCGGCCTGCATCTGCTTCTCCATAGCCACGCGCACGCTTTCCGGCGGGGTGATATCCTGCAGTTCGACGCGGTTCACCTTCACGCCCCACTTGTTTGTGGCGTCGTCGAGAATGGCCTGAAGCTTGGTGTTGATGGTGTCGCGCGAGGTGAGGGTCTCGTCGAGCTCAAGTTCGCCGATAACGTTGCGCAGGGAGGTCTGCGTGAGTTTTTCGATGGCGTTGGGGAGGTTGTCGATCTCGTAGACAGCTTTCTTGGGGTCTGTGATCTGGAAATAGAGGAGTGCGTTGATCTCGGTGGTCACATTGTCGCGGGTGATCACCTGCTGCGAGGGGAAGTCGTAGACCTGTTCGCGGAGATCGATCACTTTGGTGGCGACGGTGCGGATGTAGTGGCGTCCGCCGATGGTCTCGAGTTTGCGGGTGTAGATGGTCTTGGGACGGTCCACGAAGGGGATGATGAAGTTCAGACCGGGAGCGAGGACGCTGTGGAAGCGGCCCAGGCGCTCGATTACACGGGTTTCGGACTGCGGTACGACTTTTACGCCGGCCGAGATGATCACGATGGCAAGGAGGATTACGATGCCGAGGATGATGTAGGTAGTCATGATGTTGTGTGGGTTTTAAGCGGGGAGACTGACTGTAAGAATGATGCTGTCGTAGGATGTTACCACGACTTCGGTACCGGCTTTGATTTCCTCGGTTGCCGAGGGGCATTGCACCTGCCAGTTGTCGCCGTCGATACGGGCGCGCCCAAGTTCGCCGGGGCGTATGGCGTGCGTCACGGTGGCGCGTCGTCCCAGGAGGGCGTCCATGCCTGTGCGGGCCATGCGGGCGTCGTGGCGTGCATGCCAGCGCCGGAAGAGCGGCAGCAGCCCTATATAGGCCAGAATACCGAACACGGCCAGGGCTGCGACCTGCCATACGATGTCAAGGCCGAAGAGGGCGCATATCATGGCGGCGAGAGCGCCTACGGTGAGGCAGAGGGCCCACATCATCTGTGTGAGCACTTCCACCGTGAGGAGCAGGGCTGCGGCGATGAGCCAGATAATCCAGGGTTCCATTTGATAGAGTTTTTGATGGTTGTCTCACAAATTTACAAAATTTTCCGGAATATCGCAACAAAAAAGCATCGTTGATGATTCGGGCATGGGGTGCGGTCAGTCCCGATGGCAATTCGCGAGATATGAAACGCCACGAAAACCGGAGAAGAGGAGGCTGTTTTGCTTGGAAGCGGAGCCTCTTGTTCTCAGGTTTTCGTGGCGTTTGTATCTCACGGTTGCGGTTGCGACAGGTCGCGACCCTACTGGCGAAATGATCAGTCGGGCATGTCGATGGGGAGGGCGACGAGGCGGCGGTTATTGGACTCGATGAAGTTCATGATCTCGTCGCGGACCTCGCACGGCTCGATGTCGGCCTTGATGCGCCTTAGGGCGTTGAACACGGAGATGCCAGACTGGTAGACGTTGCGGTATGCCTTGGCGATGATGTCGATGTCGGTGGAGGAGAATCCGTGTTTGCTCATCACCACGGCGTTTACGCCGAAGTATGCGGCGGGGTTGTGGGCGATGATTACGAAGGGGGGCACGTTGCCGGAGATGCGGCAGCCGCCTTTGATGAGGGCCCATTTGCCGATTTTGGATTTCTCGTGCACCACGGCGTTGGAGGAGAGTATCACGCAGGCGTCTATGATGCAGTCGCCGGCCACGGTGACGCCGTTGCCGAGGACGGCCTTGCCTTTGACGATGGTGTCGTGTCCGATGTGCGAGTCGGCGAGGATGAAGGAGTCATCGCCGATAACGGTTCCTTCGGTTTCGGGGCGTATGCCGCGGTTGATGATCACGTGTTCGCGGATGGTCACGTTTTTACCTATGTGGCAGTATGTGAAGCCCCCTTTCCAGCGGAAGTCCTGGGGCTCGGCGCCAACGATGGCGCCCTGGAACACGCGGCATCCCGAGCCCATGCGTGTGCCTCGCATCACGGAGGCGTAGGGCATTATCTCACATCCGGGGCCTATTTCCACATCCTTGTCGATGAAGGCGAAGGGGTGTATTTTCACATTCTCGGCGATCTTGGCCGATGGATCGACGTAAGCGAGTTTCGATATCATGGCAGTAGTCTTTTAGGATTTCTATATAATTAATGTGTTCCTTATATAATTAATGATTGCAACAGGGGGTTATGTTGCAAATATATAAAAATTTTTGCAAACCCGCTATTACAATCATTAATTTAAGGGAAATTCAATGTGCGGATAGGATCAGCGTCCGCCTCCGAGTGCCTGGTAGAGAGTGATGAGGTCGGTCTGCCTGTTGAGCTCGGTGGAGAGGCGTCCCATCTGGGCCTGGAGGAGCGACGACTGGGCGGTGAGCACCTCGAGGTAGGTGGTGTTCTGGTCGTGTGCCATCAGGAGATTGGTGTAGTCCACGGCTTTCCGGAGGCTTTCCTCTTGCTTTGCCAGCATTTCGGCCTTGGTGGTGTTGTTGGCCAGCGAAACGAGGGCGTTGTCGATCTCCGCGGCGGCGTTGAGCAGGGCGTACTTGAAGTTGTTCATGCTCTGCTCCTGCTGTACCTTGGCGCCTTTGAGGCGGGCGATGTTCTGTCCGCGGGCGAAGAGGGGAGCGGTGAGCTGCCCTGCGAGCTGGATGAACCAGTCGCCGGGGTTTTTGATGAACGAACCGAGGAGATTGGTGAAACCGCCCTGTGCCGAGATGGTGAGGCCGGGATAGAAGGCGGCGCGTGCCAGGTTGGTGTTGTAGTAGGCTGCGGCGAGGTTCTTCTCGGCCACACGTACGTCGGGGCGCTGGGCTATCTCGCGCAGGGCGATGCCGTCGCGGAGTATGGCGGGCACGTCGAGGCGTGCGTCAGCGGGGATGGCGTAGGTCTGGGGCTGCTCGTTGAGGAGGAGCGACATGGAGTTGTTGGCCTGCCGGAGAGCGGTCTCCAGGTCGGTGATGGATGCGAGGATGGAGTAATACTGAGCCTCGGACTGCACCACTGCGGCCTCGGTGACACGTCCGGTCTCCTTGAAGTCGCGCATGGTCTGCACCGACTTGGCCCATATCTCGGAGGTCTGGCGCGAAAGCTCGAGCTGCGATTCTATCGTGGCGATGGAATAGTAGCAGGATGCCACGCCGCCGATGATCTGCGAGCGCACGGCCTGGGCGTAGTCGTTCTGGAGCTCTACGTTGACCTCTGCGGCACGTTTGTTGTTGAGGATCTTGCCGAAGACGTCGATCTCCCAGGAGGCTGCCATGGGTATGGTGTAGGTCCAGGTCATCGATGCACCGGGGAGGTTGTATTTGGCTCCGGCGCCGTTGGGGTTGAGGGCCACCGAGGGGAGGTAGCTCAGTTTTGCCCCGAGGAGGTTTGCGCGGGCGATGTCGATGTTGAGACGCGCGTTGTCAAGGTTTATGTTATTGGCCAGGGCGCGCGAAATGAAGTCCTGAAGCAGTGGGTCGGTGAACACCTGCTGCCACTGGAGGTTGCCGTAGGCGGTGGAGTCGGGGGTCTCGGCGGCCACGCGGGCGTATTCGGCCGTTGCGGGATCCTCCTGCGGCATCTCGAACTTCTTGTATATGTGGCAGGAGGAGAGCATCGAGACGCTCAGTGCGCCGGCCACGATCAATTTGGAGAAATTTTTCATTTCTGGTGGATATGTATTGGGGTAAGGGGTCGACAACCGGTTTCCGGTGCGCTGTAGGGACGCTCCGTGGAGCGTCCGGTTTGATTTGTGGGTCGGATGCTCCGTGGAGCGTCCCTACAGAACACAGTCACCGGGGGCCGTGGCGGCCCGTACCCGGAAATTTGTTAACGCGAGTACTGTTCGATTTCCGATTCTATGCCGGCGTTGTTGGTGTCTTCCCACTTCATCGGAGTGAACTTCTCCTGGAGGAACTGGAAGGCCACGAACATGGCGGGCACGATGAAGATCTGGAGGATCATACCGATGAGCATACCGCCTACGGAGCCTACGCCGAGGGCGCGGTTACCGTTGGCGCCTACACCGGAGGCGAACATCATGGGGAGCAGACCGATGATAAGTGCCAGCGAGGTCATCAGAATCGGTCGGAGACGGGCCTCGGCGCCGGCTACGGCGGCGTTGAAGATCGACATGCCGCCGCGACGGCGCTCAAGTGCGAACTCAACGATAAGGATGGCGTTCTTGGCCAGAAGACCGATAAGCATGATGAGGGCGATCTGCAGATAGATACTGTTCTGTATTATCTTCAGGAAGTTGCCTGTGGCGAGGTTTATGCCGTTGAAGATCCACACCATGATGAACGAGCCCATGAGGCCGAAGGGGATGGAGAGGATAACGGCCCAGGGAATTACGTAGCTCTCGTACTGAGCCGAGAGGAGGAGGTAGACGAACAGCAGCGACAGACCGAAGATCATAGCGGTCTGGCCGGAGCCTTGCGATCCTTCCTCACGGGTCATACCTGCGTACTCGAATCCGTAGCCGGTGGGGAGTGTCTCGCCGGCCACGCGCTCTATGGCCTGAAGGGCCTGTGCGGAGGAGAAGCCGGTTGCGGGGTTACCCGTGACGGCGATGGAGGTGAAGAGGTTGAATCGGTTGAGAAGGTCGGGGCCGTACACTTTTGTGAGGGTCACGAAGTTTTCGAGCGACGCCATAGTGCCGGAGGCGGTGCGCACCTTGATGTCCTTGAGAGTCTCGGGGGATACGCGGGCTTCGGGTGGCGACTGCATCATCACGCGGTAGATTTTACCGAAACGGTTGAAGTTCGACACGTACATCGAGCCGTAGAAGCCCTGGAGGGTATTGAGGATTGTGGAGGTGCTCAGACCGGCCTGCTGCGCCTTGGCGGCGTCGATGTCGATGCGGTACTGCGGGAAGGTGGGGTTGAAGGTTGTCGTGGCGCTCTGGATTTCAGGCTGTTCGGAGAGCTTCTGGAGGAAGTTCTGGGTAATGGCGTAGAAATCGTCGATGGAGCCGCCGGTCTTGTCCTGCAGCTTGAGTTCGAAACCGTCGGTCACGGAATAACCGGAGATCATAGGGGGCTGGAAGGCGATCACACGTCCGTCCTTGATTTTGGCGGCCGACTGCTTGAACACTTCCATCACGATGTTGGTGGAGCTTTCGGTCGACTCGTCGCGCTGTGACCAGTCCTTGAGCTTGACGATGAACGTACCGTAGGTCGGGCCGGCGCCGGCGATGAAGCTGTAGCCGTTGATCATCTGGCGGTATTCCACGGCGGGCATGGCGGCGAGCATCTCATCGACCTGGTCGAGCACCTCGGTGGTGCGTTCCTGCGATGTACCCGGGGGCATGTCGACCATCACGAACACTGTACCGGTATCCTCGGAGGGCACCAGGGTGGTGGGGGTGATTGCCATGAGGCCTACGAGGATTGCCACAGAGGCACCTACGATTGAGAAGGAGAGGATTTTATGTCGTGTGAAGAAGTTTACTTTCTTGTTGTAGCCCTTCAGGGTGCGGTCGAACACCTTCTCGAAGGCTTCGTGGAAGCGTGAGCCGAAGAGGCCGAGGATTGCCACGATGGCGCAGGCCAGGGCTATGCAGCCTTTAGTTATATCCTCGAAGGCGAACCAGCCGAGCACCATGAAGGTGATTGTGGCAGCCAGGAAGAGGATGGTCACCAGCGGGGGGAAGTTTACGCCGAAAGAGCGTTTCGCCTTCTTGGCCATGGCCTGTCCGGCGGCCTTGTAGGCGTCGCCGAGGCGCTCTTTGAGCGATTTCTCATCCTCGCCTTCGGTTTTGTGGGGCTTAAGGAAGAGTGCGCAGAGGGCGGGTGAGAGAGTAAGGGCGTTCAGAGCCGAGAAGCCGATGGCGATTGCCATTGTGATACCGAACTGCTGGTAGAAGATACCTGATGTGCCGGGCATGAACGACACGGGGATGAACACCAGCATCATTACCAGAGTGATGGAGATGATGGCCGAACCGATTTCGCTCATGGCGTCGATGGCGGCGTGGCGCGAGCTCTTGTAGCCGGCATCGAGCTTGGCATGGACGGCCTCCACCACCACAATGGCGTCGTCGACCACAATGGCGATCGCAAGGACGAGAGCCGAGAGGGTGATGAGGTTGATGGAGAATCCGATGATGTTCATCACGAAGAACGTACCCACGAGGGCCACGGGGATGGCGATGGCCGGGATGAGGGTGGAGCGGAAGTCCTGGAGGAAGATGTACACCACGAAGAACACGAGGATGAACGCCTCGATGAGGGTGTCGATTACCTTATGTATGGAGGCATAGAGGAAGTCGTTGTTGTTCATCGGGATGGCGAAGTGGAGGCCGTCGGGGAGGGAGGCCTTCATCTTGTCGACCTCGGCAAGACAGTCGTTGATGATCTGCGTTGCGTTGGAGCCTGCGGTCTGGAACACGATGGCCATCGTGCCGGGGTGCCCGTTGAGCGAGGAGGAGTAGTCGTAGGTCACCTTGCCGAGCTCCACGTCGGCTACGTCCTTGAGGTAGAGCACGTCGCCGTTGGGGGTCGCGCGCACCACGATGTTCTCGAATTCCTCGGGGGTCACGTAGCGGCCGCGGTATTTCATCGTGTACTGGAACGACTGGTCGCCCTGAGCGCCGAACGAGCCGGGGGCTGCCTCCACGTTCTGGTCGCGGAGCGCTGCGGCCACGTCGCTGGGGGTGAGGCCGTACTGGGCCATCACTTCGGGCTTGATCCATATACGCATGGAGTAGTCACCGCCGAACGACATGACGTCGCCCACGCCGGACACACGCTGGAGCACCGGGATGACGTTGATCTTCATGTAGTTGTCGAGAAACTCGCCGTCGTATTCGGGGGAGTCGGAGTAGAGGGCCACGCCCACGAGCATCGACGACTGGCGTTTCTGTGTGAGCACGCCCACCTGGGTAACCTCGGCGGGGAGGAGGTTCTGGGCCTTTGCGACGCGGTTCTGCACGTCGACGGCAGCCATGTCAGGGTCGAAACCCTGCTCGAAGTGTACGTTGATTGTTGCCGAACCGGTGTTTGTGGCAGTCGATTCGATGTAGGTCATGCCCTCGGCGCCGTTTATCGACTCTTCGAGGGGGGCGATTACCGAGTTGAGCACCGCCTGGGCGTTCGCGCCGCTGTAAGTGGTGGTCACCGAAATCGTAGGGGGTGCGATATCCGGGTATTGGGTGATCGGCAGCGAAGAGAGTCCGATTAGACCCAGCAGCACGATGAAGATTGAAATCACCGTGGAAAGCACCGGCCTTTTTATAAAGGTGTCAAGTTTCATTTAGTCTACAACAAAATTGTGTAAGTGGCTGTTAGCCTTATAATATGAATCTGCGCAGGCGCGGATGATTATTTTGTGGCGGTGGTGTCGGCGGCGGCGGCGCCGGCGTCGGCGGCGCCGAGCGATTTCACCATGCGTGGCTTGACTTCCATGCCGTTCTCCTTGATTTTGGAGCCGACACCCTCAATGACCACGCGCTGGCCGGCCTTGAGTCCGGAGGTCACCACGTAGTTCTTGCCGTCGTCGATGGGCTGCACGGTGATGGCAGTAGCCACGGTCTTGTTGGAGTCGTTGAGCACGTAGACGAAGCGGCGGTCCTGCACTTCGTAAGTGGCCTTCTGGGGGATGAGGATCACGTTCTCCTCGTGCTGAGGCACGAGCACTGTGCCGGTTGCGCCGGAAACGAGCATCCCCGAGGGGTTGGCGAAGCGGGCGCGCACGTTGGCCGAGCCGGTGGTCTGGTCGATCACGCCGGTCATGGTCGCCACCTTGCCGGGGAGGGCGTAGAGCTGTCCGTCGCTGAGGCGGAGCTGCACGGCGGGGAAGGCGGCGATGGCCTGCGCCATGGAGCGTGCGCCGTTATCGGTGAGTTTGAGCAGGTCCTTTTCGTTGAGCGAGAAGTAAGCGAAGATTTCGGAGTTGTCGCTCACGGTGGTGAGGGGTATCTGCATCGAGGGGGAAGCCAGGGAGCCTTCCTTGTTGGGGATGGAGCCGATAACACCCGAGGAGGGGGCGGTCACAACGCAGTAGCTCAGGTTTTTGCGGGCCGAAGTGAGGTTGGCCTGGGCTGTGGCGAGCTGGCTTTGGGCTGTGGCGAGCTGGTTGCGGGCCACGGTGTATGCATAGTCGGAGATGATGTTCTTCTCGAAGAGCTGCCGCTGGTTCTCGCAGAGGAGTTTGGCGTTGTCCACAGCGATTTTGGCTGAAGCCACCTGTGCCTGAGCCTGCTCCACGGCTGCCTGATACTGCACCTGGTCGAGGGTGAAGAGAGTCTGTCCTTTGGTCACGTGCTGGCCTTCCTGCACCAGAACCTGGGTGATGAATCCCGATACGAGGGGACGGATCTCGATATCTGTCTTGCCTTTGAGAGTGGCGGGGTACGACAGGGAGAGGTCGGAATTTCCCGGAGCTACGGTGAGAACGTCAACTTCGGGTGTCTGCGACATCGCTGCGGCCATAGCGGCACGGGGATCGCCCGAGCCACCGCAAGATGATAACGCTGCAGCGGCCATAGTGCCGCACAAAGCAAGCGCCGAATAAAGCCGGATGCTTTTCTTCATTTTCATGTGGTTAAAAGCTGTGTTATGATGTTATTTTATTTTCGTGATGATGTGAGGCTCGCAAAAATATGTTATTGAGCATTTTCGGCCACAAAATTACAGAAAATCAAAGGGTCAAAATATGATATAAGTCATATCTCGCCAAAATTTAACAACATTTAATGCAAGAACGGCGCTCCGTAACTATTCAGCCAAAGAACCGGTATGCCGGAATGGCTCGCCTTTATCAGACGAGAGCAAGGATGGCATCAAGAGGGGATTGTCCGTTTTTCCATGCCGTGTCGGCAATGGAATGGAGAGCGTGGAAGGCATCGGCGCCGGTATCGGAACGGAAGCAACCTGATATTTTCTGTTTGACCTTGAGTTTTCGGATTCCGCGCTCGGAGCCGTTGTTGTCCGATGGTATTGCCGGATTCTCAAGGAAGTTGAAGATGTAGTCCCGGCATTTTATAATTCCCCGTTTCAGCTCATTGAACTCTTTTCGCAGATTGTCAAGGTTCCGTTTGAGCAAATCATCAAGTCGGGTGAGCCAGCTCTCTTTGTGGATTATATCGGAGGGCTTTTCGTTTCGCAGATGGATAGCTTCGCGCAATAGCGTCTGAACCTCCTTCGCCCATGTCTGTTCTTTGTCTATATCGTTGAGATATTCGAGATTCCTCAGCAGATGAGCCAGACATATCTGATTGTTGAGGAAGTCGATGGCGAAGTATGCGCTATGGCGGTCTGTCACGGCAACCATATTCTTCAGTGAGTCACCGAAGCGTTCCTCAAGCACTTTCGCCCCGCGTCCCGCTCCCCGGAACACGAGAGTCAGATACGTTGTCTGCGCAATCCATGACCAGTTGAGTTTCCCATCGGTGTAACATCCCGATTCATCGAAGCCCACTATTGCGGATTCCCTGATCATGCGTTCTATCAAGTCAATGGCAGGGCGTGATTTTTCAAGCATCTCACGGACGATATTGGCCAGCGTTCCCTGACTGATTCTGACATTGAACATTGTCTCAAACAACGACTGCAGCCGCTCATAAGGCATACACTGCACCACGCTCAGATATGTTGCAACCGCACGGATGTTCTTGCCGAAGGTTATGGCGTTACCGCCTCTCTTGCGCGGAGCATAATCACGGTTGCAACAACCGCAGGAGCAGACCTTTTTATAAAATCTGCGCTCACGACAGATGGGGCGTATCTGCGGCAGGTCTATCTCTTGAGTGACATAGTCAAGCTCGCCATCAACATCTGACAGGTCTCTGCCGCACTGCGTGCAAAAATGCGATGAGATACATTCAATTTCATCGGGAATCTCCTCCATTTTGCGGGTCGTCCCTTCATGGCCCGGTTGACCGCCAACGGACTTGTCCGACTTCTTTCTCAACGACTTTGTCCGACGTTCTATTTCTGATTTGACTGGCTCTTTCGATGGCGGCGTACTGCTATTGCCGGAGTCCTTTGGGGGATTTTCGTATTTCTCCAGCCGCTTGCGCAGCTCACGGTTTTCTTTCAGCAGTTTGTCTATATTGCGGTTAAGCGAGCATATTTCGGAGTGTTGGGAGTCAATCGTTCCCCGCAGCTCCTTAAGCTCGGACAATAGTCCGACCAAGGCTGAATTTATGTCGTTAACCTGCTGTTTCACAGATACAAAGATAGCGGTTTTATTTGATATACGCAAATAAAACCGCTATTAATTTTATGATATTCAGTTGATTAAATTGAATTATCGACCAAGGCCACCTCTATTGCCGATTCGCTGAATAGTTACTAGTCAATGAAATATATCTTAAGATTATTCATCGCAAAATTAGTGAAATTTCCTTGATTTCACAATTCGTCATGGATATTTTCAAATAAAGACATCTATAAAATTATTTTCGCCACCGAGGGAGGCTCTTGCTTCTCTCGGTGGCGTTGGGTTAGATTCCGTGGGATATTCCCATGCGTTGGGAGTGTCCGTAATTGAGCTTGAACATCGACATCGCTTCCTGATTGGTCAGCGTGGGATGTGAGCGGCGAAAGCGTTTGAAAGCTTCTTTGTCGAAACCGCTCAACCCATTATAAAACGCCTCATATTCGGGATGTGCTCCCGGAACGAAAGGCATTCCGCCTCCCGCCATTATGTCGAGATTATAACGCGACACATCGGGCTGCTTGGTATCGGGGTTGAATCTGATGTAGGCATCGCCGACATGGATGGTGTAACCTTTAACATAAAGTTGCTGTTGCACCGGAGTAATCTCTATGTTTCCAAACGTAGTCGGCGCAACAGGCGAACCGTCAAGATGCACCCACTGATTGTTGGGATCGACCGTGGTGGACATTCGTTCCTGTTTGGCCCGCGCCGCACGACGATGTAATTCATTGGCGATATTATTTGGCGTGAAACGTTTGCCGATTTTGGATGCAACAAAAGAATGATTGCCTTTCCTATAGATGAGGGTCTTCATCTTTTGCTCCGGGGTCTTGTCGCGCAATACTTCTACATGAATACCTCTGTCTTTCATTTTAGCCATGAAGGTGCCGACATCTTTTACTGATGGATCATTCAACACCTTGTTGGCAATCTGACGAATCTCAACTTTGCTCCGTTCAGAGCCGCGTAGTTTTTCAGGATCGAGCGAAAGGTTGTCGGTTCCCATAGTGAGATTATGGCGTCGGGTCATGTCAAGACATACCGCTTTGTTCCGGTAACGGTTGGTTGCCGATTTGATGATTTCGCCATCATAATCCACCCGGCTGAACATGATGTGACAGTGTGGATGAGGTTTGTCGGTATGCCTGACAATTATGTACGGCGTGTTAGTTATGCCCATTTTCTCCATATATTCCTCCGCAATTTTAAGCATATAATCATCGGTTAGCCTGTCGCTGTCTTTGGGTGAGAAACCGAGGGATATATGGCAGCATGGTTCCTTGATTCTAGACCTCGACAATGACGGTCGTCCCATATCCCTTATGACGGTTTTACGCCAGCCTTCCTCTCCGATGTTAAGCCTGATACCGTCACTTCCGAGAAGATTCCACACCTGCTTATCCTTAGGTAACTTGTCTTGTTTTACGCGAGTGATATGGTTGGAAAAGGCGCGTGTGTTTGACCCCTTCGGGCACGCGGGATTTGACCCCTCGGGCAAAATAAGATTGACCCCTTAAAAGTCCTGGCGGCGGGGGTCAATGTTATTTTACCTCATTTGATGTGTCATCAGGCTTTTCTATCCTTCAGTTTGCGCATGCTTTCTCCGGTCAGCTCGATTGAGTGCGCCGAGTGGACTATGCGGTCGAGGATGGCGTCGGCCACAGTCGGGTCACCCACCATGTCGTACCAGCTTGACGAAGGGTACTGCGAGGTGATTATGATTGATTTGCGTTCGTGACGGTCTTCGATTATGTCGAGCAGGATAGGACGTTCTTTCGCATCAAGGGGCACAAGAAAGAGATCATCAAGGATGAGCAGCTGACAGCGTTCGATTTTCTTGAGTTCGGACTCGAGGTTGTTCTTGACTTTTGCGACCTTGAGCTGTCCGAGCAGCTTGGAGGCGCTGGCATACAGTGTGCGTATGCCCCTTTTGCATGCCTCGTGTCCCAGAGCGCATGCCAGGAAGCTCTTGCCGGTTCCGGAAGACCCGGTGATGAAGAGGTTCTGACCGTTGCGGACGAATTCGAGCGTTGCAAGACGTTCCATCTGGTTGCGGTCGAGTCCACGGTTTGTGGCGTAGTCGATCTCCTCGAGATATGCCTTGTAGCGGAACGCCGCGTTTTTTGTCAGGCGCATTACGGCGGCTTGCGCGCGCCAGTCCCATTCGCGGTGCAGGAGCATCGACAGGAAGGAATCCGGAGTCATTGACTGTGCGGTTGTTCCGGCAAGGCTTTCGCGGAAGGCCTCTGCCATTCCGTGCATCTTCATGCGATTCATCAGGTCCAGCGATGTTGTGTTCTGGTCCGGCTGCTGGGTGGCCGGTGCGGTTTTATCTGTTGTTTCCATTACTGTTGGTGTTGTCGGGTTCGTTTTTGCGGCTGCAGTATTCGCGGCCGCGGATGTTCTTGTGTACCGGAGCAGGGACTGCAGCCGTCGGGCCACAGACAGTTCCGTCCTCATCTGGCAGGAAGTCGGCGTCTTCGCCCTGTTCGAGGATTTCCCTGACGGTCTGATAGCCATATGCCGCCTTCATCGACGCGCAGGCGCACGCCGCCACGAGTCGGTCTGTGCCGTACTTCTTTTCCAGCGACAGTATGCCGCGGCAGCTGCTGAAGGATTTCGGCGGATACTGCATCATGGCATCCACTTCGTGGAGGTAGTCAAGGACGATGTTGTCCATCTCGGCGGCTCGCTTGAAGAGTTCCTCGAGATCCTTGTCATACGGTCCGTTATGACCGGGCAGGTTGTGCTCCTTCTTCCATGAGTATGCGTAGGGTATGTCGCAGCGGTCGTGTGTCGCCACGAGATTGAGGCCACAGTAAATCTCTACCGTGTCCGCGTCATAAAGGATGACCACCCGTTTGCCGACATGCTCGCGCGGCACGCTGTAATGGTGCTTGAACAGGGAGACATAACAGTTCTTGCCGACGGTCATCAGCTTCCGCTCCTTGATGACAAACGGTTTTTCGGGAAGGGGACGCAGAAAGTCCTTTTCGCTCTGCAGGAACATGTCTTTACGCGACATCTTCCTTCCTGCCATCAGTCTTTCGTTGAAGTCGTGCAGCGATATGTGGATCGCCGTGTTCAGTTCGTCCAGCGACGGGAAGACCATCCCCTCTATGTCAAGGTACACCGACTGGTACAGCAGCTTGACGGCGTTCTCGACCAGGGCCTTGTCTTTGGGATGGCGGACCCGTGCGGGATATACGGCGCATCCGTAATGTTCGGCGAAGGCCGCGAACTCCTCGTTTATCACAGGCTCGTTCCGGTCGCTGGTCTTTACAGCCGCCTTCAGGTTGTCGGGCACGATGGCGGCCGTCACGCCCCCGAAGTATTCAAATGCATTCTGACAGGCCTTGATCAGGTCTTCCTTACGTTGCGACCACACTGCCTCGCAGTACGTGTAGTGGCTGAACGGAAGGATAGCGACGAACACCTCAGCTTTCTTGACCTCTCCTGTCATTTCGTCCACGACCTCCAGCTTGTCTCCCGCGAAGTCGACATACATCTGGTCGGCGGCATAGTGCTCGACGTGGCCCACAACCGTGGTGTGGAACCTGTACTGCCGGACGGAGCGTTTGAACACGGACTCCTGAAAGCCGTCGGGATGCTCGCTTCTGTATTCGTTGAAAAGCTTGCGGACTGTCATTCCCTTGCGGGACAGCCGGGCCACATAGCCCGGTATCAGTGCGTCCAGCTCAAGCTGACGCTGCGACGGCTCGCGGTGACGGAACTCCGTGCATCCGAACATCTCCCGGAGATGTTCTTCCGAGAGTTCAAGCAGCTGTTCCGTTGTCTTGCCGCTTGAAATGAACAGCCGGACGTACTTGCGTACTGTGTTGCTGGGAAAGATGAAACGTATTGGCCGTCTCTTTTATTCCCATTCCGACTGCGTAACATCGAAGGATGTTTTTTAATTTTGCAATCATATTCTGTAGTTTTTGAGATTGATCCCCGCCGTGCCAGGACAAGGTGTCTCAAAGCTACAAAAAAATTCCCCTGCCGATGCTTCGACAGGGGTCATTTTTATTTCGCCCGCAAGGGTCAATCTTATTTCGCCCAAAGGGGTCAGTCCCGCGTGCCCGAAGGGGGCAAACACACGCGCCTTTTCCAACTGTTGAAGAAGTGTTGAGGTTGTGGGAATATTGGCTCGCTTCTCCTGATAAACAGTCAAAATATGCCCGTGCCGTAGGACGCTGGTTGCTTCTTTACTGCCTCAATGGTATGAACACCATAGATATGGTTAAACTTGTTTGGACAGAGAAGGCGGCAGTCTCGCAGAAATTTCCGCAATTTGTTTTCATCCGCTCTAAAATTGACAGGGCAAACAAACCTATCGGCAAGCAGCTTGATGAAACATCAGTACCGATTATTCCGCAGTTACAGCAGTTACTCGATGTGTATGCCTCGCCATATAGCCCCGGTGAACTTGTTTTCCCTGATATCTTTCTCAATGCTATCACAGATGAGCAGAAGTCTATCCGTGTCCACGACTTCAACCGCCGAATTTCAAAGAACATCAAAGATGTATGCGAGTCACTTGGCATCCAATGTGTAACGCCACAGTATGCCCGCAATTCCTTCATTTCAGCCTTGGCACATCACGGCGTAATGACCGCCTACATAGATTATGCCGTAGGACACGCCACATCGGAGGTGTCGGCACTCCTCGCCGGTTACATATCCAATGTAACACCCGCTATGATGCAGGCGTTCAATGAGAAAATATTTGTCGTGCCTCCAATTCAGTGATTATTGGTTTCCCCAGACATGGAAAATCCATTGAAAATGATTAATTTTGTATTATGGCAACTAACAACGCAGAAATAGACGATAAGAAATACATTGACCAACTTCTGGCTAATGGAGAACGAGTTACCCTTGAATGTAAAAGAGCCAGAAAGGATGTGCCACATTCATTGTGGGAAACTTATTCAGCTTTTGCCAATACTGATGGCGGGACAATTCTTCTTGGTGTTGACGAGGATTTGAAGGAAAAGGACATCTCCAAACGCTTCAATATCATCGGCGTTGAAGATGCCGCAAAAATACGCACGGATATTTGGAACACACTCAACAGCCGCGAAAAGGTAAGCAGCTGCCTGCTTAGAGACGAGGACATCAATACCCTTTCATACGACGGTAAAGATGTTGTAGTTATTAATGTGCCTCGTGCTGATTATGAAATGCGTCCGATATATATCAACAACAACCTTATGCGTGGCACTTACCGACGCCGACATGAGGGTGATTATCATTGTCCTGAACCAATTATAAGGATGATGTTGCGAGATGCCTGTGATGATGGTAATGACCGTATGTTTCTCGAACATTATACAATGGATGACATAGATGTTCCGACACTTGAAGCATATCGCAATATGTTCCGTGTGGCAAATCTTGAACACGTATGGAATGGTTTAGACCATAAGGAATTCCTAAAACAACTTGGAGGTTACACCGTTGACCGTGCCTCTGGAAAGGAAGGGCTTACGATGGCCGGTCTGCTGATGTTTGGCAAAGGTTTGCCGGTACGGGAGCGGTTTGACAATCTTCGCATGGATTATATAGACAAGTCCAATCTTGTTGGAGACCAACGATATAGCGACCGTCTGACCTATGACGGCACATGGGAGAACAACTTATTCAACTTTCTGCGATTGGTATTGCCTCGACTTACCCGCGACCTACCACGTCCATTCAAGATGAACGGCATTGTCCGCGAAGATGATACTCCGCAGAAGAAAGCTGTCCGTGAGGCTTTTACCAATATGATTATTCATGCCGACATGATGATAGGCAGCGGACTTCTCCGGGTTGAAAAATATGATGACAAATTTGTGCTTACTAATCCCGGACTACTGAAACTTCCGCTTGAGCAGATATATGCAGGAGGAGAATCAAAAGCACGTAACCAGCGGATGCAACATATGCTTCGCATGATTGGTTACGGTGAGAACCTCGGTTCGGGATTCCCTCTCATTCTCAATGCCTGGCATGAAAAACATTGGCTTAAACCTCAGCTTATTGAGCAACCTGAGTTGATGCAGGTTAAACTTGAACTGAAGATAGTCAATGCCGAAAATCTTACTGCCCCACAAAGGGGGCGGAAAGAAGGGCAAAAAGAGGGGCAGAAAGAATTATCTTCTCGCCAATTGGAGATAATTCATCTATTGGAGAAGACTCCCACTGCAACCATGCCACAGATAGCGGAAGCCATGGCAATTACATACCGTACAGTCCGTAGGGATATGGAGTATCTTCAAAAATCTGGAATCATATCGCGTGAAGGTGGGCGCAAAGAAGGTAGATGGATTATATCTAAATGATAATCCATCATTCTACTATTGTTATTTGCTATGCGTTAATACGCATCCAATGTGCCACGCCTCCGTATGCCCGCAATTCCCTCATTTAAGCCTTAGCGCATGATGCTGGCTTTCAATAAGAAATATTTATAGTGCCGCCGATGTGATGAAGCGACATAGACCATCTTTTGCAACCTGAATATTTGTTTATCGGGCTCAAGCCGAAAACACGGTGCATGGATTTATGGAAAAGTGTTAAATTTGCGTCATGAAAACCAGTGATGCATTTTGGCAGTTTTTACCCGAAGGCTTAAATGAGCTGTTTGAGATGGTCAAGTTTGAAAAGACAGACCGGTCCTACGACATATGGCTTGACGAGAAGAAGAAACTTTCCGATGAGGACTATCGAAATCCGAACATAGTATCCCGTGGATATACGGATTATGTAACAGTACAGGACTATCCCATGCGAGGCAGACCCGTTTATCTGCACATGCGTAAAAACAAATGGTGGGACAAGAAGACCAACGAGATATTCAGCTATAATCTTGAACTTCCCAACGAAGAGGGGACACGACTCAGCGCCGAGTTCGTGGCTTTTTTAAAAGAGGAAGGTTGAGACAACGGCGCTGTCTATCAAGCACATCGCGCAGATGTATTGCGTTTCCGGGAAGTATTTCGCTGACCTGTACCGCAATAAGCTGAGTGGATACGCCGACTGGCGCGATGACGAGCTCGGCTGCGGCTTCTATTTCAATTCCGATAACATCGGACCGTACATGAGTCTTGACGAGACCTGCCTGAGCAACGGCGAGGTATGGACTTTCCTGACCAACAAGGAGAGTCACTGCGGCAAAGGTACGCTTGCAGCCGCTATCCCCGGTACAAAGAGCGACGAGATAATCTCAATCCTGATCGGAGCCATGGGAAAATCGGTCAGACGCCGGGTGAAAGAAGTGACCTGCGATCTGTCGCCGTCAATGATGCTGATAGCGGCCGAGGTATTCTACAACGCGCACGTTGTCAACGACCGCTTCCATGTGCAGCATGTATATAATGATGCGGTTGATGAAATCCGTATCGACATACGCCGTCAGCTTATCGCCGAAGAAAACAACCGTGACAAGTCGGGGGCCCTGTTACGTACTCAAATGGCGAGACCATGCGTCAGATACTTGCCCGCAGCAAGCACACACTTATGATGTCGCAGAACAAATGGACTGACATACAGCGCCATCGTGCAAACATTCTGTTCAAACACTATCCGATGCTGAAAGCCGCGTACCACCTCGCCATGGAACTGCGCCGGATCTTCAACGCTAAGATATCACCCACCAAAGCAATGGGACGGATGAACAAGTGGTATGAAAAAGTAATGGCATTGGGCAACAACAACTTCCGCTCTGTCATAAAGACGTTCAGGAACCACGCCCCGACTATCCTCAACTACTTCCGTCGGCGAGCCACCAACGCCTCGGCCGAAGCTTTCAACTCCAAAGTGAAAATCTTTCGTTCGCAGATGCGCGGAGTACGCGACCGAGATTTCTTCATCTTCCGACTCGTAAAACTATACGCCTGAACTTTTAACACTCGGCGCTAACCATTTTAACAAATGCACCGTGTTTTCGGCTTGAGCCCAAATACCGCTACCATCTGCCCGAATACCGTCAGGTCAGGCAGTACGCCGACCTTGGCGTAAGACTGCCAGCCTCCACAATCAACGACTGGATACACGCCGTGGCCGCAAGGCTGGAACCGCTCTACGAGGCCCTGCGCCACGACATACTTACGGGCGACTACCTGCAGATAGACGAAGTCCCCTGGCGCATAGCCGACAGGCCGGGTAAAAGCCGGAACGGATATGCCTGGCAGTTCTTTGACAACAGACCGCGCAGTCACGGCCTTTACTTCCTGTATATGAACGGTTCCAGAGCCGGGACGGTTCCCCGGGCCGAGCTCCGGGACTTCCACGGTGCCATACAGACAGATGGCTACGGTGTATACGATTATTTTGAACAGCAGGACAATGTGACCCTTCTGGGCTGCATGGCCCACGTGCGCCGCAAGTTCACCGACGCACAGGCTTCCTTCCCGTCACTGGCCGCCCAAGCCGTAAAATGGATAGGACTGCTGTATACGCTTGAGGCAAATCTGAAAGCCCGGGGAGCCTCCCTTGAGGAGATTGCCGCCGAACGGCGTGCCAAGGCCCTGCCGATCATGGACGCCATAGAAAAATGGATGGAACAGGTCCATACGCAATGCACCCCGGCCGATTCCATGGGAATGGCTCTTGACTATGCATATAAACTGTGGCCGAGACTACGCCGGTATGCCCTTGACGGACGCTATGGCATCGACAACAACCCGGTGGAGCGCTCACAGCGCCCCTCAGTGATGGGCCGGAAGAATTATCTTTTCAGCAAAAGCGACAGCGGTGCCGTTGACAATGCAATATTCTATTCCCTCATCGAGAGTTGTGACGTTGTGGGCGTAGATCCGCTGCAATGGCTGACATTCGTTCTGACTAATAGCAGGGAGGACGATCCACCCGAACGTATCCGGCAACTGCTTCCTTTCTATTACAAAGAATCTCGCGATTGATTCCGCGAGATTTTTTTGTAATAGATAGGCGGCTTAGTTCGGATGGTTACTAATTACAGACCGTATGGCGGGAAGTTTATTTTATAACTTGTATTTATATGCCGCTGTTATTGCTGCTGGAGGAAGCGGTCGGCGTCCATGGCGGCGCGGCAACCCGAGGCAGCGGCGTTGACAGCCTGCATGTAGTTGGGGTCGGCCACATCGCCGGCGGCGAACACACCCTCCACGCTGGTGCGGGTCGAGGGGGAATCCACTTTAATGTAACCTGCGGCATCCAGTTCCAGTTTGTCACGGAAGAGATCTGTGTTGGGCTTATGGCCGATGGCGAGGAAGAATCCGTCGATGTCAAGGTCGTAGACACGTTCGTTAGCTTCACCCTTGAACTCCACAAGATGTGCGCCTTCAAGCACCTCCTCGCCGAAAAGGCCGAGAGTGTTGGTGTTGAAAAGCACCTGGATATTCTCGCGTCCGAACACGCGCTGCTGCATCACCTTGGAGGCACGCAGGTAGGGCTTACGCACAATCAGGAACACCTGTTTTGCCAGTGTGCTCAGATACAGCGCCTCCTCGCAGGCGGTGTCGCCCCCGCCCACAACGGCCACGCGGCGGTTGCGGTAGAAGAAACCATCGCATGTGGCACAGGCAGAGACACCCATACCCATATATTTCTCCTCGTCGGGCAAGCCGAGATAACTTGCCTTGGCTCCGGTAGCCACGATCACGGAATCGGCCACCAGTGTGTCGCCTGATTCCAGGGAGATCCGGAAGGGACGCTGCGATAAGTCAACGGCCGAAACCACACCGGTGCGTATGTCGGCGCCGAAACGCTCGGCCTGCAGACGGAACTCCTCCATCATCTCCGTGCCTGAGACTCCCTGCGGATAACCGGGGAAATTCTCCACCTCAGTGGTAGTGGTAAGCTGTCCTCCCGGCTGGGGTCCCTGCACAAGTACGGGCGCCAGACCGGCGCGCGAAGCGTATATCGCCGCGGTATATCCCGCGGGGCCGCCGCCAATTATGGCGCAGCGTGTAATTATATCACTCATATAAAGTATCGGTAGTTATTGGTTGTCAGTATAGTAAGTTATCGCAGATCCACGACTTCCACGCCCGGGAACTTCGAGGCATTGAATCGGAAAGTGGCCTCCGGAAGAGCTTTGCCCGTGGTCAGCGAAGTGATGTGTATCTTTGTGACGGAACGGTCGGTGCCTGTAACCACGATATCTGTGGGATAGCCCGTGGAAGTACTGAATGTTATCACAGCCTTGGATATATCGGCTTTTCCCCGTGGCACAAGCTCTATTCTGTCGGCTGTGGCCGATGAAGAAAGGCGCTTGCAATTATACGCCGTGGTCATGTTCGTAAGTACGGAAAGAGGATTGGAGGCTGCCAGCTCCGATGCCGTAGGCTCCGTGACATTCACCTCGCCGCCCGACGGGGAGTAAGCCCACTGCGTCTTGCCGTCGAACCATACTTTAAGATCAGGCGTATCCATCACGAAACGTTTTCCGGCAACGGTAAGTGTCCCACGGCTGTTGCCGGAGGCCGCGGCTACAGTGAACGCAACTTTCACCGACGGAGCCTTGCGCAGGCGCGATGTCGCCGTCTCCACCACGGATTTGGCCGAAGGACGCGCCGCCTGCAATGCAGACGTTCCCGCAAGAACGGCCAGAAGCGCTATAAGAATATATTTCAGTTTTCTCATACCTACAGATTAACAAAGTGCGGGAATGTAATGTTCTCACTCATCCGAATGCGTTATGCGGCCGAGCTGTATGGAGTCCACAAGTACCTGGCGCGGTTTGGAGCCCTGCGCGGGACCGACGATACCGGCGGCCTCGAGCTGGTCCATAATCTTACCGGCACGGTTGTAGCCGATAGAATACCGGCGCTGCAGATTGGAGGTAGAGGCCACTCCGCTCTGCACTATTGCTGCGGCCGCCTCCTCGAAGAGGGGATCACGGTCGCCGGAGCCTGAGATGGATATTGCCTCGTCGTCGGTCATCAGTGGCTCGGGGAGGTAATATGCGTGCTCGTAACCCACCTGCCGGTCGATATGGTCGCAGATGGCCTGCACCTCGTCGGTGTCGATGAAAGCGCACTGCACACGGTCCATCGATCCGTTGTGCGAGAAGAGCATGTCGCCGCGGCCTATCAGCTGGTTGGCACCGGTACGGTCGAGAATCGTCTTGGAGTCGACCATCTGGCTCACACGGAAAGCGATACGGCCGGGGAAGTTGGCCTTGATGATACCGGTGATCACGTTGGTTGAAGGACGCTGCGTGGCCACGATCATGTGCATACCCACGGCACGCGCTTTCTGCGCGATACGGGCGATAGGGGTTTCCACCTGTTTTCCGGCCGTCATGATCAGATCGGCGAACTCATCGACAATCATCACGATATAAGGCAGATAGCGGTGGCCCTTTTCAGGATTGAGGCGCCGCTGCACGAAACGTTCGTTATATTCCGAAATCGAGCGCACATTGGCATCCTTCAGGAGCATATAGCGCTGATCCATC